>NZ_JAUBRP010000025.1:0-19217 GCF_036701935.1 Microcoleus sp. M2_D5
CTGGTTATTAAATGGGATCGAAAAATCAAAAATAAAGGCAATGCTATTTTATCCGGTTTAGCTGCGTAGCAGCTTAGCTGACTGTATCTCTAGCAATCCTCAACAACTTGTAAACTTCTCTCATTCCCTCTTATCTTCTCTTTCTCTGCGCCCTCTGCGCCCTCTGCGGTTAAAACATCCAAATTAATTACGCAACCAGAGTTCACCATTCTTGTTGGGCTTCAGCTTCAGCTTGAATTAAATTTTCCCGCAGTTGCACCCAATTTATTTGATGAGAGGGCAAATCTTCGATGAGCTTTCCGCGCTGCAAATGGAGAATTCGCGTGCTAAATTGCTCGGCTAATTCTAATTGATGGTTTACCATTACAATAGTGGTTTTGCCGTTTGTTAGCTGTGTCAATACTTGCAAAAGGTGGGCGGCTTTTCCTGCGTCTAGGGCGGATGTTGGCTCATCTAAAAGCAAGATTTTTGGTTGTAGGATGATGCCGCGGGCGATCGCCACAAGCTGTTTTTGGCCTGTGGAAAGCTGGAATTCGCTGCGATTGAGCCATTCTTGGGGTATGTGCAGTAGTTCGATCGCCCCGCTAATTCTCTCAGCAATGTTTGATGCAGTCACGCCCCGCAGCTTCAAAGGATAAGCCAATGCTTCTCGCACCGACATTCCCAAAAGCTTGGATTCTTGGAGGATGAGGGTGATTTGTTTGCGGAGTTCGATCGCAGGTATTTGTCGATATTCTGTATTTTCCAGATAAATCGAGCCGCTGGTGGGACTGCTGAGGCGATTTAGCAGTCGCAACAGCGTTGTTTTGCCGGCACCTGAAGGGCCAACAATTGCCACGCGAGCTCCCTTGTGTACCTGAAACGATATATTTTCCAACAAATAACTGGAGGCGATCGGTGTTTTCAAACTAACATTATCAATTCGCAGTTGAGGATTTATTTCTGTATTATTGTCTGAACAATTAGGCATTTAATTAATTAAAAATATGACCTTCGTGGAACGGGCATCTTGCCCGTTCTTAAAGCAGGCAATATCCCCACTCCACAATCCAACTCACTCTTTGTGGAACGGGCATCTTGCCCGTTCTTAAAGCAGGCAATATCCCCACTCCCCAATCCAACTCACTCTTTGTGGAACGGGCATCTTGCCCGTTCTGGAAGCAGGCAAGATGCCCAACCCCCTACTCCCCACAATCCAACTCAAACTCAAACTTTTACAGCTTTTTCTAAAGGAAAACCCAGCTTTTCGCGCTGTTCCAAATAAAGCTGAGCAACTCGCCGCGCCAAATTGCGAATTTTGGTGATATACCGAGTTCTTTCCGTTACCGAAATCACGCCTCTAGCATCGAGTAAATTAAAAGTGTGAGAACATTTTAACACATAATCAAGACTCGGCAAAACCAATCCTTTTTTTGTCAATTGTTCGGCTTCTTGCTCGTACAATCCAAATAGAGTAAACAGCAATTCTGGATTAGAAGCTTCAAAGTTATAAGTACACTGTTCTATTTCTCCTTGCAGGTGAACGTCGCCGTAAGTAATGCCATCTTTCCACTGAATTTTCGTCATCGCATCGACTTCTTGGAGATACATTGCGAGGCGTTCGAGTCCGTAGGTAATTTCAATAGATACCGGGCGACAGTCAATGCTACCGCACTGTTGAAAGTAGGTAAATTGGGTGATTTCCATACCGTCGAGCCAGACTTCCCAGCCGACGCCCCAAGCTCCGAGGGTAGGAGATTCCCAGTTGTCTTCTACGAAACGAATGTCGTGGTCTTCTGGGCTAATTCCTAATGCTCTGAGGGAGTCTAAATAGATGTCTTGGATGTTGGGAGGAGAGGGTTTAATTAAAACTTGATATTGATAGTAATGTTGGAAGCGGTTGGGATTTTCGCCGTAGCGTCCGTCGGTAGGGCGGCGACAGGGTTCGATGTAGGCGACTGACCAAGGTTCGGGGCCAATTGCTCTGAGAAAGGTGTGGGGATTCATGGTTCCTGCACCTTTTTCAGTGTCGTAGGATTGGGCGATCAGGCATCCTCGATCGCTCCAGAATTTGTTTAAGGTGGCAATAACTGATTGAAAGTTCACTGGTTTAAATATGGTTAGCGAGTGTCTCAACTTATTTAAGCATACTAAAGGCAGGGTTTATTTGCATAAACCCTGCCGAAATCAGATATGGGTGTGAAAAGTTAGGCAGTTTGGATCGAGTTATGATTTAGTCTGCAGGAGCCAGGGAAACTAACAGAGTGATGTTGTCAACGCCGATGACATAAACCGTGTCTCCAGGTGTGAGGGTGATTTGACCATCGCACCGTGCGGGCCACCAGCTACCTTGGAAGCGGACGCGACCAGTTTGATTCGGGTAAATCGATTCATCGACGACAGCTTCTTCGTTGAAGTAGTTAAAATTGGTGTTGATGTAGTTATCCATTAAGAGATTGTTTTCTGTGCTGTAGGTGTGAGGAGAAAAAATAGAACCGAAAGCTTTTACTACGTTAAACATTTTGTTGACTCCTTTTGTGTTAAAATATATGGAAGTTTAATCGGCTATTGATGCTATTTTAAAGGTTGCATTTCCTGGTTGTTCATGCTCTGATTTAGTCTGCAGGAGCGAGGGAAACTAACAGAGTGATGTTGTCAACGCCGATGACATAAACCGTGTCTCCGGGTGTGAGGGTGATTTGGCGATCGCACCGTGCGGGCCACCAGCTACCTTGAAAGCGGACGCGACCTGTTTGATTCGGGTAAATCGATTCATCGACGACAGCTTCTTCGTTGAAGTAGTTAAAATTGGTGTTGATGTAATTTTTGATGAGCATATTGTTAGCTGTGCTGTATCCTTGGGTAGAGAAAATCGAGCCAAAAGCTTTCACTACGTTGAACATGATATTTACTCCTGTGGTGTTAAAATATATGGGGATGTGTAATTCTCGGTTTATGCTATTTGAGAGGCTGCATTTCCTCAGTTAAGATTGATTGATTGCCTTGATATTTCATTGTTCTTGCCTTCAGTGGTTTGATCGGGATAAAAGGCAAAGAATTTTTGAAATTTTGAGGGGATTTGAGAAGCGGTTGCAGGGAGTCTAAATCCAGTAATTCCGAGGTAGTGAATAAAGGATTTAGTGTTGAGCAGTTGGTGGGATTTACCTTAAGGGTAGATGTGGTTAGCTACATTAGAGATTGGCTGATTCCGCATTACTACTGCTGTGAAGATGTTTTATTTTTGGGTTGAACTTTGGGGTTGAGTTTTTTGATTGGGTTGTGACTCACTTGCTTTACACTTACTAATTTGCCAGGAGTCGAATATCTTTGGGGCGATCGCCAGTCCACTTTCCGAGTCTGGTACTGGCACATGACACTCCTAAACCCGCAAACAACGATTTTCTAAAGGTTTTTGCCTAAACATCAGGCGGTGGGCTGTGCCAATTTAGCTAACTGGACTACCGCAAACGGTGAATTATGAACTTACGCAGTCTCGATCTGCCAATCCGGAATATCCATAAATATCTAGTCCGTGACTTACGCAGCAAACCGCTAAAAACCAGGTTTCTGACACCCTGTGCGCCATTAGGAGCCCGTAATCGGATCTGTGATACAAGCAAGTAAAGTTGGACACTAACCCGCCCTCCCCATGCGATGTTGATTTGTACCTACCTATTTAGGCATAAAAAATAGGCGATCGAGACTGATATCAAATCCGGCAGCATCGTCGGGCGTAAAATCCAGTCAACAGTCAAAAATCACCGATCGTGCAACCGGACTCGATTGGATTCATCTGCGTTAATCTGTGTTTATCTGCCCTCATCTGCGGTTAAAAAAAGAAAATTTGTTAACCGCAGATGACAAGGGATTGACGCTGATTCACGCAGATATCGATCGCACCCTGCGATCGCAATTATGGAACAGGTCGAACTTAAAATCAATTCATAAATTCAGAATCTTAAATTCATAAAAGTCATAATTATAGAGAACCTGCTTGATACTGCATAATTGTTACAGGAATTTTGAATAAAGTTTTAGCTACTTGAGACAAACCGAACTTGAATTTAAGCGACTGCGGCAATTCTTGTACGGAAACTTCTGTGAATCCAAAGCGAGTATAAAATGATGCGAGTCGCTTTCCCAAACATTCTAAATATAGCGGTTCTGTGGCTTGTTGAATTAAATATTTTGTGAGGTAGCTTCCCAAACCTCGATCGCGCCAATCTTTCGCCACCACCAAACTGCCCAATTCTTGCGCGCCCGCAAATTTCCGCAACTGTCCGCAAGCTGCCAATTTCCCACCGCATTCGATGACCCAGAATTGCTCCCAGCGCAACTGAGTTGGATCGAGTTTGGCGCTCCACACTAACTTTTTAATTGACCTCGTATCTTGAGCTGAGGCTGGGCGAATGGCGCATCCAGACGGCAACGAAAAAAAACTTTCATTCATTATGATTTCAGTTGGCTTTCTCGTTTGGCTTTGGCTTTCAACATCCTTATTATATATTTAAGTAGAAGTGCTGTAACTAGAAATTATACCAGATAATCGCTTCAAAATGCGAAATACTTCGTAAAAGTCATTAGCGCGATCGATTACGAACTCATAAGATAAAGCGTACTGCGAAGTGTCTTGTTTAATCAATTTGATAAATCTGAAGTTGCTGCCATTTGTCAGAAGCCCAAAAGTTGGTCTGTCTGGATTTGGGTTGCTCAACATATAACAAAGTAACTGGGGAAGTCCAGCTTCAAGGGAGTATTGCGATCGCTTCCCTTCGATCGCAACAATCCAAAAAGATTCAATTAAAAGCAGAATATCAATACTTCCCCGGACAAGTATACCTTCATCCACTGTGACAAGTTCCACGGATTTTTCGGCCTCTATATGAAAGGGATTCAAGTATAAATCTGCTAAAAATAGCAAGGGAGCCAGTACCACCATTTTTACGGTATCTTCTATCATGGGGTAGTCGGCACTGTTAGCATAGCCAGCCTTTACTTTGTCTAAATATCGCTTTTCTTCATCAGTAATTTCTGGTAAATCGTCAATCCACTCCCGGAAGAATTGCTCCTCTTCTGCAAGTTGGCACTTAAATTTTGTTTTGACATCGCGCAGTGTCAGTGTTTTTGCTTGAAAGGTTTGTGTCATAGTTTTATGTAATGATTTGCTGGTTGGTGTTAATTGTAGCGTATCAACTGTCGATCGCCTCCCACAAAACCTCCGCGCCAAACCTTACCGGATCGGTACAAGGCAACCCTGTTTCTGCTTCAACTTCAGCTATTGCTAACAGCGCATCTGCCTCATTTAAGTGATGAGTGTTGAGGGCGATCGCGCTCACTTTTCCCCCTGCAAAAGCACCCGCAGCAGCGGCCACCATTTCGTACAATTCAACCACTTTTGATAATTTGGGAATCGATACGTGCGGGTGATTGCGAATGCTAGTTTGTCCGGCTCGGTGCGCTAAAATTAAGTGAGTTGGCTGCGAACCCCGCAACAGCGGCAGAGTCGCCGTCGAACCCGGATGCAATAGCGAACCTTGCCCTTCTACGTGCAGAATATCGCATTCCGAACCCAATTCGATCGCCATTTGTTCGACAGCACCCGCGGCGAAATCAACTCGCACTGCATCCAAAGGAAGGCCTTCATTTCCGATCATTAAACCAGTTTGTCCCGTTGCCAAAAATTTGGAACGCAAACCCCGCCGCAAGCAAGTGCGATTGAGTTCCAGACTGGTTGACATTTTGCCAACACTCATATCTGTGCCGACAGTTAATACGCGGCGACAACTTAATTTAGCGGCGGCGGCAGATGCGATCGCACCGACAGATTTCGGTTCCTGACGCACGTCCCAAATCCATTGATTTTCGGTTAAAGGAACTGTTATCAAAGGTGCAACTTTCGCGTGCAAACCGTTGACAACAGACAAACCTGCTGCTACCGCTTGATTAATTTCTGGCAGCCATTCTGCAGGCAAAACACCGCCGGAAGGAGCGATACCAATTAGCAGAATATCCGGCGCAAATTCCAGTGCTTCTGCAACGGAAGCAACTATCGGTACTTGTTGAGGAAGGCGAGTTAATTCAGATAAAGATTGTCCGGCACATTGGCGGTCTATTACTGCTACAATTGGTGCTTCGCTGTAGCGCAAAAATGCTAAACCTGTTTTGCCGGAATTGCCGATAATTCCCTCGTGCAGCAGGATAGCAACTTTGCCATTTTTGATCGGATAGTTTTTAGTCATTGATTCACTTTTGAGACGGTGATTTTAGATTTTAGGTTCAATCTAAAATCTAAAATCTAAAATCTAAAATCGATTGGGTGTTAGCTGTGATTTTGGTTCAGGGTAAGATCGTTCGGATCTTCTCCCAATTCTCGCAATCTGGCCTCTAGTCGCGAGGCTCGCTGGCGTTCCTGTTCGGCTTGCTGTTGAGCTGCTTCCTCCGGCAACAAAACTAAATTGCCAGATTCATCGAAAAAACGCACCCAAGTTGCTGTTTCTCGATCGACAATTCCTTCCCAAGTACCCAACCAAAAACCTAACGTTTCGCACCACAGCCAACCCCGCTCGTTGGGCACTAACGGCTGATAGCGCAGGTTGGCATCTAAACGCCATCCTTGCAAAGAATTCGGATCGAAAGGATCGAAAACAAAGTAATCAGGAGTTCTAAAAACCTGCTCGTAAATATCCTTTTTTTTGCCTGTATCCTGATTTGCCGTTGACGGCGACAGCAGTTCCACAATTACATCCGGGTAACGTCCGTTTTCTTCCCAAACTACCCAGCCTTGTCGGGAAGTATTGCTGTCTACACCCAACACAGCGAAAAAATCCGGGCCTCGAAAATCCTGATTCCGAACCTGTTTAACGCTGTAATAAATAAACATATTCCCACCGACAAAAAAATCGTTCCGGTTAGCTAAACCTTGTTCTACGGAACGGATTAAAACGGTCATTGCTATACGGTGGCGGTTGCTTTCCATTTCTGCACCATCATCAAAAATTAAATCAGTCGGCGGTTTATGTTCTTCAAAAAAAAGTTTGGCTTCTCTATCAATTCCCTGTCCTATTGATTCTACTGGTATCATACTATCTCCAGATTTATTTTGAGCGATACTTCTATTCTACAATCTCAATTCGCTGCACTCCCAATCCCGATCGCCCGTTTGGCAGCAAACACCCATTTTCGACGATCGCACCTGTGAAAGGATCGTCTAATAAATTTAAGTGACTGTCCAAATCCAAATAGTCAGCTAGCGGTGAAAGTTGTGCTGCTGCTGTATTTGCGATCGCGCTATCTGAATAGCAGCCGAACATTACTTGCAAATTGCAGGCTTTTGCTGCGTGAATCATCCGCATTGCTTCAGTCAATCCGCCTGACTTCATCATTTTGATATTGATGCCGTGGACGCAGTGCGCTAACTTGGGTATATCGGAACTATTAAAGCAACTTTCATCAGCAAAAATTGGCAGCGGCGATTGACGGTACAGTTCTGAGAATTCATTCATATCTGCGAGGGGTGAAAGCGGCTGTTCGACATAATTTATATTGTATTTTTCCAGCCAGCGACACATTTCGATCGCACTGCTCAAACTCCAACCGCCGTTAGCATCTACACTGATTTTAATGTTAGGTGGTGCTTCGTCTAGCACTGCTATTAACATAGCTTTGTCGGCTTCGATTCCTTCGGGATTTCCTAATTTAACCTTAACGGCGCGGTATTTGATGCTTGCTGGATCTGTCGCATCTTTACCAAACCAATCGCGCACTCTTTCTCTCGCACCCGACGGCGAATTAATGCCGATTGTGACGGAGGTGGGGACGATGCGCGATCGATCTAATCCCCACATTTTCCACAGCGGCAAGCCTGCTTTTTTGCCCAGCCAGTCGTGCATTGCCATGTCTATGCCGGCGCGGGCGGCTGACGGTAAGTTGGCTTCTGTTAATACTTGTTCGATTTTTTGGCGATCGAACGGAGTAAAGTTTTCTAGCAGCGGTGCAACTTCCTGCAATGCGGCTAGCAGAATTTCGGTAGTTTGGGGCCGAGAACCTGTGGAAAAAGGCGATGCTTCTCCCCAACCTTCGATGCCTTCGTGTGCTAATTTTACCCATAAATTCGTACTTTGGGCTGTTGTACCGCGGCTGATGGTAAGGGCAAACCGCTTGCGGACAGTGAAAGTTTCAATTTGAACGTGCATTGTCAGTGATTGGTAATTTTTTGTAGATAAAAATCCGAGGGGACGGATTGCGCCGCTATTGCCATTTTTAACTTTTTACTTTATAGTTTGATTTTGCTTGTTCTAGTTTATCAAAAATTTGATGAAATTCATTATTTCTGTTTCGCCGAAGAGAGTTGCTTTCTCTCTCAGCATTTGGGTGCTCTTCTTTGCTGTTGCTGGTTGCATCGTACAAGTTCTGCGCTACGGTTTTAACTATAAAGAACGCTGGATTAGTTTGTTTAACTTAGACCAAGAAATAAATTATCCTTCGTGGTACTCGTCATTTACTTTGCTGTTTTGCGCGATTTTGCTAGGTATTATTGCTAGTGCTAAGAACAAGGAGGGCGATCGGTATTTTGGACACTGGAAAGCGCTGGCGTTCATCTTTGTATTTTTTTCTTTAGATGAAATCTTGAGTGTGCACGAAATATTAATTATTAACGACTTGCGAAAAGCACTGGATTTAGGGGGGATTTTTTACTTCATTTGGGTAATTCCGGGGGCGATTTTTGTTGGGGTTACTGCGCTGGCTTATCTCAAGTTTCTCCGGCACCTACCCCGGAAAACAAGGGATTTATTTTTACTGGCAGGCAGTATATATGTCGGTGGAGCACTTGGCATGGAAATGGTTTGTGGCTATTATGCAGATGCGGTTGGCCAGCGAAACTTGATCTACGGTTTGTTGGCTTCTGTTGAGGAAATTTTGGAAATGGTAGGGGTGATAGTATTTATCTATGCCCTGCTGTCTTACATCGGTTCCTATCTTGAAACTGTTGATTTGCGGTTGAAGATAGTGGATAATCCACAGAGGTAAAAGTGACTATAAACCAAGATTATTAACGAAATTGAAATCGCAGACTTTATGGCTATCTACTTCTACACTACTGCCAGCGAATACGGCTGTTTTTCTAATTTTTCCAGTCATGGATTCGAGTTAGACGGAGAATATTGGCCAACTACTGAGCATTATTTTCAAGCACAAAAGTTTCCTGCAACGGCTGATTGCGACCAAATTCGCCAAGCAAAAACGCCGAAAGATGCCGCAAAAATGGGGCGCGATCGCTCTCGTCCCCTCCGCAAAGATTGGGAAAAAGTAAAAGATGATATCATGAGAAAAGCCGTACTCCGAAAATTTGAAACTCATGCCGAAATTAGAGAAATTTTACTCGCTACTGCGGATGAGGAAATAGTCGAAAATTCCCCAGTTGATTACTATTGGGGTTGCGGTAAAGATGGCAGCGGCAAAAATATGTTGGGCCAGATTTTAATGGAAGTAAGGGAAATATTGCGAAAACGCACGTCAGAGTAAAACAGAACTTAAATTTCCCAAACTAAAGCAGGACTTATTTAATCCTAAGTCCTGCAATGCTCGTCAGCGAGCATTTCCTCAATTTTCTTAAACACTGAACTCATAAATCGGCATGAGCAACTGTCAAAACTTGTGTCAATCTCGTCGGGCTGTTCTAGTAGAGGGTTTAGCCTCTCCTCAGAGACTGCGAAGCAGGGGAAACGGTAAAAACCCTGCACCACTTTTTTTGTTTTAACAACTACTCTCAACCGGAATTAACTTTTATGGTCGCAAGTACAGCATGGTTAGCCCGTCGCCTCCCGGACACCGTTCCCCTAAGGTTGGCGATTCACAGGTAAAACAGCAAAACACCTGTTCTGGTTAAAGTTTGTTTTTTATTTATGCTGTATCTTTCTATTGTGTACGATTTGTGGAAAGTGTCAGCAGTGCTACAGAATTCTTTACATTTGTGATTTATTTGGATACAATCGCGCCACTCTGTCGCAGTTGCTGTTGAATTTTGTTAAATTCTTTCTGTTCTGCGCTTAGCAAACTATTGTCGATCGGCGATCGCATATCCCACTGCAATTCGGACAATAACAACAAACAGCCGGCCATAATTATTCCTGTGGTTAGATATTGCCAAGGTGCAACAAATGTTAATAGAGGTATGCTAAATAAATGAGTTAGTCCAATCAGGAGAAAAGTGCGCGATCGCAAACCGAGTCCCGTACAAAAATAGCCGATCGCGCTCAACCCCAACCACAAATCGCAAAGGTGCAGCAACAAACCTCCCCAACCGGCAAAAATACTGCAATCGGTCAGAACCAAACCAGTTATCATCAAAATCGCCCAACAGTAAAGAATCCAGCTAACTCGCTCGACTCTTACCCAAAACAAAGTCAAAACAGCCATTCCCGCAGTGCCAATTAGAGTCAAAGTTGACCACAAAATCGCCTGAAAGCTCCAACTGATGGGGACAAACTGAGCGGTGAAAAAAATCCCCCCTGTCACCAAACCCCAAAGCAGAAAAGTTTGGTCGATGCGGGTATAAAATCCTGAGAAAAGAGTAATATTTCCAATTTGCCAGCGGAGTTGCAACAGGCCTTCGCGGTCTTGTACGTCGAGATGTTCCTGTTTGCAGCGGATTAGGGGTTCGGAGGCGTTGAAAAAGGTCATCCAGTGTTGGGGAAAGCATGAAGTTTTGTGTATTGTAACAAATCTTAAAGCATATTTTTGAGATTTTTTCTTGTTCCGAGGCTCTGCCTGGGGACGCAGATTTGGAGGCTCTGCCTCCGGCGAGTCTAAGACTTGCGAGGCTCTTCAAGAGTGATATCGGCTCCCAGGAAGAGACTGGGAACCGGTTAATCTGCTGATTAATTATTTATTGTGCCTGCTGTTCACACCACAGATTCAAAATTGCTTGCCACTCCAGCAGTAGCCTTTTTGCTTCTGTCAAAAGGATCTCTGTGCTTCCTGGTTCTGCATCTTCTCCACCTGTGGGCCATAGTTCTGTAATTAATATACGGTCGGTATAAAGTTCAACATCTATACAATTGCCAGTCACTTCAGTTACTTTTACATCCCTCATATTTTTGCTACATTCAATTTTCTCAATAATTTCTAGGTATATTTGTCCTTTCGTAGACCGAGCTTCTTCAAGAAAAGCTGCTAGGAGATAACTCCGAGGGGGTAATTCTCGATCGAAAATAGCGATCGTTTGTCCGCTATAAGGAAACAAAGGGCGACAGACGAGTTTTGCTAGAAATTCCCATCGAAGAACGCAACTTATTAGAACCATTGGTGTCAACAAAACCAGAATAAGTAAAACAGGAATTACGCACTCCGACAAAGAAACCGGGTTTTTTACCTAATCTGCCGATGGCAACGAAGTCTTTTCGTGAAAAACCCGGTTTCTGGGCCCCATGCCTAAGTCCTATAAAATAGGTATAAAATATAAATTGATGCTACTAGCAATGGAGTCATCCCCATGACAGCAACAATTTCCACTCAAACTTTGCCATAAATCATCTACCCAGACAGCGACGGAAAACCCAGTTATGACAATACCAAACAGTTCCAATTAATCGTAAAAATTCAAGGCGGAATAGATGCCTTATTCAAAGACAACGAAAATGTATTTGTAGCAGGTGATTTGCTGTGGTATCCCGTCGAAGGAGATAACAAAACTCGCCAAGCACCTGATACTATGGTAGTCTTTGACAGACCCAAAGGTGACAGAGGTTCCTACCAACAGTGGGTTGAAGATAATATTGCCCCGCAAGTTGTATTTGAAATCATTTCCCCTGGCAACCGCATGGGAACAATATTTAAGCTTTTTAAGTTTTACGATAATTATGGGGTTGAAGAATGTTATTTCTACGATT
The DNA here is from genome assembly GCF_036701935.1 of Microcoleus sp. M2_D5. Lineage (NCBI taxonomy): Bacteria > Bacillati > Cyanobacteriota > Cyanophyceae > Oscillatoriales > Microcoleaceae > Microcoleus > Microcoleus sp. M2_D5. Next base: position 11,868 of record NZ_JAUBRP010000025.1, read on the forward strand.
TAAAGGATAATGAGTTAATGGGTTGGGTGCGAAGTGACGGAGAACTCAACTATATTGAATCAATGGAGGGTTGGGTAAGTCCGCGTTTGCAGGCACGTTTTGAAACTGCATCGGGAGACTTGGAAATTTATCGTCCTGACGGACTAAAGTTTTTGTCTTATGTGGAGTTGTCAAGACAAATGGAACAAGAACGACAGGAGAAAGAGTTAGTACAGCAAAAAGCCGATCGCCTTTCAGAAAAACTCCGAGAAATGGGCATAAATCCAGAGGACATTTGAGATTATAATAGTCCTCGAATCACGGGCGATCGGAAAATGGGTTTTTCACCGAATCTGCGGGCTGTAACGCGTCTTATCGTAAAAAACCCGGTTTCTAGGTCTCCATATCTTAACCATGCAAAATCCCCGCCAAATAGCTTTTCTCGCACTCCGCGAAGTCCACCGCCGCGGTGCATTCGCAGATGCCGCACTCGATCGCGCTTTCAGCAATTCTCAACTCAACGACCTCGATCGGCGTTTAGTGACAGAATTAGTTTACGGTAGCGTCAGGAGAATGCGATCGATCGACTTCATCATCGACAAACTAGCCACAAAGAAATCCTCCCAACAACCGCCAGAACTCCGCACCATCTTACATTTAGGCTTATATCAACTTGAATATCTCAACCAGATTCCCCCCTCCGCCGCCGTCAACACCACCGTTCAACTAGCAAAAGAAAACGGCTTTTCAGGACTCAGCAGTTTTGTCAACGGTTTGTTGCGCCAATACATCCGTTTAACCGATAGCGACTTAAACCCATTAACAGTTACGAATTATAAATCAACTGTCGAACGACTAGGAATTCTGCACAGCTTCCCCGAATGGCTGGTAAAATTGTGGATCGAACAAATAGGCGAAACGGAAACAGAACAACTATGTGAATGGTTCAATCAATCCCCCACAATTGACCTGAGAATCAATCCCTTAAAAAGCTCGATCGCCCAAATCGAAGCGACCTTCAAATCCCACAACATTAGCGTTAGCAGAATCCCCAACTTGCCGCAAGCATTAAGACTAAATGGCAGCATCGGCGCAATTCAAAACCTCCCCGGATACAGCGAAGGTTGGTGGACAATCCAAGACAGCAGCGCTCAATTAGTCACCCATTTACTAGCGCCCCAGCCAGGGGAAACTATTATCGACGCCTGCGCCGCGCCGGGGGGAAAAACCACCCACAGCGCCGAATTAATGCAGGATACAGGCACTATTTATGCCTGCGACAAAACCGCCAGCAGACTCAAAAAACTTAAAGCAAATGCAGACAGACTCCAGATGAAATCGATTAAAATTCATACCGGAGACAGCCGCCATTTCCCAGAGTTTGTTAACCTCGCAGACAGAGTTTTACTAGACGCACCTTGTTCCGGCCTCGGAACCCTCCACCGCCGCGCCGACGCCCGCTGGCGCCACACCCCGGAAAACATTCAACAACAATCTCAACTGCAATCGGAATTGCTAGCAAATGCAGCGACATTTGTCAAGTCCGGCGGCGTATTAGTGTATGCAACTTGCACAATTCATCCCTTGGAAAATGAAACAGTTATTCGATCGTTCTTAGACAGCAATCCTCACTGGCAAATAGAACCGCCAACAATTGATTTACCCGTACAGCCATCACCCGAAGGATGGGTGAAAGTGTGGCCGCACAGACATCACATGGACGGCTTTTTTATGGTGAGGCTAAAGCAAGATTAGATTCGTAGATTTTGATTTACCGCCCGGAGTGGGGCGGGTTTATGAGATTATTGGTTTTAGGCGATTATTGTTGGTGAAACCCGTCCCTACGGGTGGCAATTGTTGGTAAAACCTCACATCTTGCACCATTCTCAAGAACAGGCTTTCCGGCCTGTTCCACAAAGAGTGAATTTTCTTCTTGTGGAACAGGCCGGAAAGCCTGTTCATAAAAAGCTTATTGAGAATGGTGCAACATCTCAGTAAAACCCGTTTAATATCCAGGTTCTTGATAAGCAGGCTCTTCATAAGCAGGTTCTTGATAAGCAGGCTCTTGATAAGCTGGCTCTTGCGGTGGGTAATACTTCGGTTCAGGATGAGGATTGTAAGGTACGATCGCACCATCCTCATTCACAATCATCCCCCGAATAATCCTCTTAGGCTCCACTGGTTTAGCCTTAATACTGCCTTTGCGGCCCTCCAACTCCGGCAACTTAGGAAACTTCTCTACCGGCATTCCCTTAACAATTTGACTCATAAAATCGCGCCAATTGTAGGCCGCCGTACCGCTAGTTCCCCAGGTGGGATAATTATCATCATTTCCCAGCCAAACTCCAGTCACAACCTGTGGAATGTAACCAATAAACCACAAATCCCGGACATTTTCCGAAGTACCAGTTTTGCCTGCTACAGCGCGATCGTTTAAAGCCGCAGGCCCCCCCGTACCGTCTTGCACCACACCCTCCAACATCCAAGTAGTAATCGCAGCACTATCCTTATCCAAAACCCGCTTCGGTTTAAAATTAGCCTGATAAATTACATCTCCCCGCTGATTAATTACCCGCTTAATTCCGTGGGCTTCAATAAAATTCCCTTGCGCGGCTAAAGTACCGTAAGCATTGGTTAACTCCAGCAAATTCACCTCCGAAGAACCCAAAGCCAGGGAATAAATCGGACTCAATTTAGACTTAATTCCCATATCGTTGGCTACTTTGATCGCCGGTTCAAAGCCCACATCCATCAACACCTTCACAGCTACGACATTCACCGAACGCGTCAAAGCATCCGAGATCGATCGCCAACCGCTAAATTTTTTGCCATAATTATTCGGTTGATAGCCGTCGATAATAATTGGTTCGTCTTCGTAACCGTCATAGGGAGAAAAACCAGCAGCCATAGCTGCGGCATAAACCAACCCTTTAAACGTCGATCCGGGCTGCCGCAAAGCCTGCGTAGCGCGATTAAATTCACTTTCCTTAAAACTTCCACCTCCTACCAGGGCCTTAACTTCCCCAGTCTTAGTGTCCATTGAAACTAAAGCGGCCTGTTCAAAACCCTGACGGCGGCCGTCAACTTCGATCGCATCTTTAACCACCTGTTCCGCTATTTTCTGCCACTTCAAATCCACCGTCGTCTCAACAGTCAAACCGCCCGCTTCCAAAGCATCCTGAGAAACATAGCGCGGCAATTCCTTCCGAATGTAACTAGCAAAATAAGGTGCGACTACTTTAAATCGCTTCGGCGGACTTGGTTTAACCGCGATAGGTTCCGCCATCGCCTCCTTCGCCTGAACCTCTGTAATTACCTTCGCTTCCTGCATTTGTTGCAGCACAAGATTGCGGCGTTTCTTAGCAATATCGGGATTAACTAAAGGCGAATATTCGCTCGGTGCCGGGGGCAAACCCGCCAAAGTTGCCATCTCTGCCAAAGTTAATTTATCGACTGTTTTGCTAAAGAAAACCAACGCTGCATCTGCCACTCCGTAGGCATCTGAACCCAAATAAACCAGATTTAAATATCTTTCTAAAACTTGCTCTTTACTCAACTCACGCTCAATTTTTTGAGCTAAAAGAGCTTCTCGAACCTTCCGCCTAATACTTCTTTCCTGATTGAGAAAAACAACGCGAGCCAATTGTTGCGTAATTGTACTGCCGCCCTGCACTAAATCTCGCGCGATCAAATTAGAAACAATCGATCGCACAATACCTTGATAATCCACCCCGCGATGTTGATAAAAACGGCGGTCTTCTATGGCAATAAAAGCTTGAACCAAGAGTTCGGGAATTTCTTTAAGTTTCAGTTTATCTCTAGTTGCAGGCCCCGACTGCAACAAAATCGTATTATCTGCTGCCTTAATTGTCAGCGTTCCGTCGCGGTTAAACGCTGACAAATCGTTAACATCTGGCAAACCTTTGTCTAAGGTGTACAAAATCCATAAACCGTAGATTAAAGCGCCCCCGCCTATACTGGCCACACCTAAACTTATCCAAAATCTAGGGCGGCGGGGGATACGTTTTTTAGTTTTTTCCTGCGGTGCGCTATTTTCCTGCGGTGTGCTATTTTCCTGTAGTTCCGTATGTCTCTGCAGTTGGGTGTTTTGCGATTCGCTCTTTTCCGGCAATTCGCTACTATCCGATTTTTGGGGTGATTTAGTTCCCAGCAAACTTAATCCCGGCCCCAACAATTCTTTTCCCTTGGTTTGCAAGCTGGTAACTTGAGGTTCAATTTCCAACCAAGCAATTAAGCGCTTCAACCCTTGCCAATTGCGTTTGACTATTGGATATCGAGCGTATTCTGGCTCTAAATATTCTGACTCTAAATATTCTGACTCTAAATATTCTGAGTCTAAATATTCTGACTCTTCTAGAGATGCAGCATCTTCTGATACCACATACTCCGCTCGCTCATCCCTTGTCCGTGTAGAAAATTCCGCCTCGGATTCCGGCGAGTTGAGCTTATTGCCCTTCGCAGCCTTCGGCGGTTCTCGATCGGAATTACCGCTTATTGCGTTAGTGACTTTGCTCAATGTATCTTTGATATTTGAGAAAAATTCTGCCACGATCAGACCTTCAAACCTCATCAAGTCCGATTAAAAATTAAAAATTAAAAAAGCTAGCCTTCTTCAATTCTTAATTTTTAATTCGACATTTTTTCTTGAATAACACGCTGCCTTGAATTAGATTTTTTGAATTAAAAAGTTTTTAATTCACAACTCAAAATTCAAAACTTTTCTTAAAGCTGCAGAGCTTGGTATTTTTTTGAGAATTGAATTAGATTTTTTTAATTCAAAATTTTTTAACTCAAACCTCAAAACTCTGCTTAACTCGCATGACCTAGTGCCAAGGCTGCTACCAGCATACCCAAAACCAGGAAAGGCTGAGCACTTGCCTGATATTTAACATCATTTTCCAGGGGATTTCGCAAAAAGTACATATCCTGAAAAGTAATTTGGGGAATTATCAGCAGCAGCAGAATGACAGCGTAAAGGTTTTGGTGGATGCCGATCAGGTAGCCTGCAATCCCAGCTTGAAAGATGTCGATCGTCAACACGCAAATCCAAGCTGCAGTGCTGATGCCAAACATCACTGGTAAAGATTTTAACCCTAATTGCCGATCGCCCTCAACACTTTTGAAATCGTTGACGATCGCAATTCCCAGACCTGCCAAACTGTAAAACAGGGTCAAGATCATAATGGTGGGATCTAGTGTACCAAACAAAGCTTGACCCGCCCACCAAGGCAGGGCTATGTAGCTAGCACCCAGGGCATAATTTCCCAACCAGCCATTCTGCTTGAGTTTCAGCGGTGGCGCAGAGTAGATATAAGCTAGAAACGCGCCGCCGAGAGTCAAAACAGTCATTGTCGGGAATTCATGACCCGCCCACAAGTCTAGAGCATAAGCCACCCCAATGCCAGCGGCTAACAATACCAAAATTTGCGTTACTACTTGGGGAATCGAGATAATCCCGGAGGGAATCGGACGGTAGGGCTCGTTAATGGCGTCGATGTCGCGATCGTAAAAATCGTTCAAAGTTTGAGTGTACCCGGTCAGCAACGGCCCTGACATCAACATACAAGCTGCTGCTATCGAGAAATTCTCTAGGTTCCAAACATAGTTTCCCGAAGACGCAGCCCCGCACACCACGCCCCAAATTAGGGGAATCCAGGTAATCGGTTTCATCAATTGCAACCGAATCTTCCAGATGGAAGTTTCCCCGCTAGCGGCCCCTTTCATGCCCAACAGTTGCCTAGTTTTGGAACTGCGGTTTTCGGTAGCAGCACTTTCCGGTGCAGATTCTGGGGAGATTTGGGATGGAGGAGAGTCAGACATAATTTGATGTTAGTGGTACTGCTACTATTGTGTCGTTTTGCATTTCAATAATAATTCAGATAGCTTACCACTGATATTTAAGGCATCTTCTGGAAAACTTATCCCTGGTTTGGAGTTGATGCTAGGGAAAAGTAGGAGTTTCACAATATATTGAAATATCATTATTTTGTCTAAATGTCAAGAGGATAAATACTTTTTTTTATTATTTCGCGCTTGCCCGCCTGCGGGGGGAGATTTTTGCCAGCCGGTGCATTTAATGTCAATTACCAGGAGGCGATAGAGCTTTTTTGCCATACTACCGGCAACTTTTCCACAGTGGTTTCAATCCATCTCTGGTAGTCTGTCTCATACAATTTCTGTCTGTCAACTTCTAGTTTGGTCGCCATAATATTTTTTAGTTGGGCGGGGGCGGGTTTACGAGACTATGGGTTTTAGGCAATTCTTGTTTGTAAAACCCGCCCCTACAAAGCCCTCCTCGCATATTATTGTTTTTTTTGCTCTCTTTCTTACTTAACAACTGCAAATTAACAAATATGGCGGTATGAATCAAAAGGCAATCCCGTCCGCCGCTTGACTTCGACAACTGATTTGTAAGCGCCTTTTCTCTGCCTTTCTCTAACTATTTTTTCCGCAACATATCGATCTAAACCGCTGGCGATTAACTCTTCGGGCGAAAGAATATTTAACCGTTTCCAAGTAAACTGAAATTCTTTTTGATAATTGTAGCTGAAGCAAATCATCGGGGCGATGCGTCTGACGTGACTTTCGGGAACTCCGGCTATTTCTGACAACTCTTCGGCGTGGGTAAAAATGTAGCCTTCGTTTTGCAGAGATTCAATATCGTTAGCGTAGACGATCGGCAAACCCAAGATTCTCACCATATCGTCTTTGGTACACTCGTTAATATCTATTTTGCCGCGCACGTTTGCCAGTTCTTCGGCATTCGTCGCACTCGCCGGAACCAGTAAACCTCTGGGTGCGGTTTTGATGAGATAGCGCTTTTTCAAACTAAAAGCAGTGACAATTTGAGCGATCCAAACGATCGTACCCAAATTAACTGAAGAAGATACCGCTAGTGCTGCTAAAGTAATCGCAATACCCCATCCCATCCAACTGCGAATATTTGACTTTTGGCCTGCATAGGCGATCGCCAATCCGCCGAAGTAGGGAATAAAAGCATACCACACCCAGTTGGGAGTTTGACGCAGCCAGTATAAATCTTGAGACACTTTAATTTTATCCTTAAATAGTTGCGATCTCACACTTACTTATTTCACTCCCACTTTTTTAATAGCGGGCTTTCTTCTTCCTTCTTCCTTCTTCCTTCTTGCTTCTATCCGTTACATCCGTTACATCCGTTACATCCGTTACATCCGTTACATAATCCGTTGCCGAACTTCCTTCTTCCTTCTATCCGTTACATCCGTTACATCCGTTACATCCGTTACATCCGTTACATCCGTTACATCCGTTACATCCGTTACATCCGTTACATAATCCGTTGCCGAACTTCCTTCTTCCTTCTATCCT
>NZ_JAUBRP010000025.1:19317-84478 GCF_036701935.1 Microcoleus sp. M2_D5
ACATCCGTTACATAATCCGTTGCCGAACTTCCTTCTTCCTTCTATCCTTTACATCCGTTACATCCGTTACATCCGTTGCCGAACTTCCTTCCTTATTACAATTCTCGCAGAAGTTTTTGGCGTTTTTCTTCATATTCTTCTGCCGTAATTGCGCCCATATCGTAAAGTTTTTTCAATTCGCCGATCGCCCCAGTTACATCTTTTGCCGCTCTGAGGGCATACCCAGACGGCAACGTGCCGCCATTGTACTGTACCTGAAAAGCTTGTTCCGACATCAGCAGCAGGCCGAGAAAATCGAAAAATGCGATCACTGACGGAATTAATGTCCAAGAAAATAGCAAGTATAATACCCCTGCTAAGCTATTGCCCAAATAAAATTTGTGAACTCCGAAACCTCCTACAAAGAAAGCTAACACAACGGCTACGGTTTTATCTTTTACCATTTTTCCATTTCCCCAGTTGTTTATTTTAACTTCCGCGATCGACCTTGAACGATCGAGCTAAGTAATCTTACTAATTTTTACTCATTTATTTGGGTTTTTGCGAAACTTAGACATCGCAAAATACAGCAAAACTATACCGGCTTGAGCCTGTAGAATGACCGAGTAGCCTCTCAAGAAATAATTGAGTTCGCTGCCTGAATTGAAAGAAAATATTAAAATGCCCAAGGCTGCGTAGGGTGCCAAACGCATCCAACTCGGAGTTCGCTCTAACTTGTGGCTGTTAAAATTGCTCATTGGTGCGACCATCCACAAAAACCGGACAAGATATTACTTCTATGTTAAAACAAGTTTTTCCGTTTAACTTCAAAACTTGCCACTAAATTTAATATAAGGTGCGCTGGGCGCACCTGCCGAACGCGCCATTTCTCAAACTTGTGAAAAAAGCAAGGTTAATTCACAATTATTAACAAGCGCCCGCATTAACTCGCGCCGCCGCCCAAAAGAAACAGACTCAGGAGAGTACCGCTATTCCAAAGACTGTGGAGAAGCATGGGAGCAAGTAGATTGCGCGATCGCGTGTACACAAACCCCAAAACCGCACCCAAAGTCGCCAAAGGTAGAATCTCCGAGACACTCAAGTGAGCCACAGCAAACAAGAAAGCAGAAGCTGCGATCGCCCCCCAAACAGGCAAATAGCGAGTCAGAGAAGGCAGCAGAAAGCCCCGAAACACAATTTCCTCAAAAACCGGAGCCGCGATCGCAGCAGTGCCGAAAAACACCGCCAAAGCCACGTTGTCCCTACCTTCAAGGACGATCGGCAAAATCGGATTACTGCCACCTTGTCCCTGCCATAACTGCTGATTGATCAGCGACACCAAAACTACCAAAGGCAAAGCCGCAAAATAGCCGCCAAAACCCCACAAAAACCAATTTTCCCGCCAATTAATCCGAAACCAACCATCAGGCAAAGGCAAAAAAGACTTCACCGAAAAATACAGTACCGAAAGCCCGCCAGCCGACAGCAACAAATAAGTAGCAAAGATATAAAAAGCCTTTTCGCGCGGGTCAAAACTAGCAGGATTGAGTTTTAAAACAGCCAGAGAAACCGGCAGCAACAAATAGGGAATCAAGATTTGCCCGACAAAGAAAAAGCCGACCACCAGCACCTGCCAAACAATCTCGCCATCCCAAGGCACATCCCAAGTCAAGCTTGCATTTCGCGCCAACACCGGGCCAGAACCTGCTGTATCTAACTGCTGCCGCTGCAACAGCCACTGCAGGCTCAAACCAACCAGCAAAACCGTGCCAAGACAAAGTGCGATCGCCGGAACCCCAACTATAATTGCCAACTTTTCAACAGCTTGCTCGGCCGTTGCTTGCTCTGCTGCTTGCAGCGCCACCAGCTCTTTAGAACGTTCTTGCAACTTGTAAAGTTGAGCGAGAGCGCGATAGCGAAACCAGCCATCCAAAGACTTTTGAATGCTCGGCTCAGCATCCGGAAGCAGTTGAGCCGGATTGCTCCAAATTCCAGTTAAAACTTTAGCAGTTACCGCCGCAGTATCGTAATCAATTTGAGTTTTGTACCGCTCAACTAAATTTTTCCAAGTTTGGATCGCCGCCTCAGTTTTACCACTGCTTGCCTCCAAGATTCCTAAGCGCAAGTCAAGTTCGTTTAGCAGCACAGACTGTTGCTTTATCGACTCGGACGCCGCCTTATTTTGAGCAAAATTCAGAGTATTATCCTCAGACTTAGAGGCAATAGCCGACTGAATTTCTTTAACTTGTGCTTGAGTTGTTTCGAGAGTTTTGCGAGTCGAGTCTCGCGCTTCTTGATATTGCGTCAAAGCCGTATTTAAAGGATCTGCACCGACAATATTGTTGCGCGCCGAACTTAAATTAGCACTCTGATTATTTTCTCCTTGCCACTCCGAGGCGTGCAGCAGCAAATTTGTCTGGTAGAGTTCCAACCGACTTTGAATTTGCGGCTGATTCCAACTAGCAAGTAAAGATAAACCGACCATGGCGATCGCGATCGCCGTTAAAATACCTAAAATAACCCGCTTCAGTGTCATTCCTCGTTTTCCGTCCCGCGCGAATCCGTGGCTAAATCTTTTCCGTCTCTAATGATAGGCGGTTGCAGCCGATCGTGTCCCCGGAACTGGTAAAATTTCTAGTGGCTTATTTTTTTCATTCCCTCAAGCCCCGAAATTCAACCGCGGGCTCCCCTCTAAAATCTAAAATCTAAAATCTAAAATCTAAAATCGAATGACTCGCATTATCTTAGTCCGTCACGGCAAAAGCACCTACAATCAAGAACGCCGCATCCAAGGCCGCCTCGATAAATCGATTTTGACAGAAGCAGGCCGCAGCGCCGCCCTGCAAGTAGGCGACACACTCAGCAGTATCGCCTTTGATGCCGCCTATACCAGTCCCCTGCAACGAGCCAAAGAAACAGCGGAAATCATCCTGTCGCGCTTGACAAATCCGCCACAACTCCAGCCAACTGATAATTTGATGGAAATCGATTTGCCTCTGTGGGAAGGAATGCTGCGGCAAGATGCTATAGACAAATTCCCCGAAGCATATCAGCAGTGGCAAAGACAGCCCGACAAATTTTCCATGAAACTGCCATCTGCTGACGGAGAAATCGAACACTTTCCCGTATTAGCCGTTTTTGCTAACGCCCGTCATTTTTGGCAAGAACTTTTATCGCGTCACCAAGACGGCACAATTCTAGTAGTAGGTCACAACGGAATCAACCGCGCTCTCATCGCCACAGCCTCAGAAATTACCCCAGATTACTATCAATCAATCCAACAGTCAAATTGCGGAATTAGCGTAATTAATTTTGGAACTTCCCCTGTTACCAACGACGAGCCAGGAGAGCCAAAAAAGAAAGTTCCAGTTCAATTAGAGTCAGTGAATTTAACTTCCCATACCGGGGAAAATTTTCCCAAACCGAGGGACGGACACCAAGGCCCCCGCTTGTTGCTGGTGCGTCACGGCGAAACCGACTGGAATAAAGCAGGTAAATTTCAGGGGCAAATAGACGTACCTCTCAACGATAACGGCCGCGAACAATCCCGGCGGGCAGCAGAATTTCTCAAGAATGTAAAATTAGATTTTGCGATTAGCAGTTCGATGCTGCGCCCGAAAGAAACAGCGGAAATTATTCTCCAACATCACGGCGGTTTGCAACTAGAACTCCGCGACGAATTGAGAGAAATTAGCCACGGACTTTGGGAAGGAAAGTTTGAATCAGAAATCGAACAATCCTATCCCGGTTTGCTAGAAGAATGGAAAACATCTCCTGAAACAGTGCAAATGCCCGAAGGAGAGAATTTGCAGCAAGTTTGGGATCGGGCGATCGCAGCTTGGCGAGAAATCGTACAATCTGTTTCAGGTACTGGCATTGTCGTTGCTCACGACGCCATTAACAAAGCAATTCTCTGCCACCTATTCGGTTTAGAACCCGAACATTTCTGGAAATTCAAACAAGGAAACGGAGCCGTTAGCGTGATTGATTATCCCCACGGCCCCGATGGTTTGCCAGTATTACAAGCGATGAATGTCACAACTCATTTGAGCGGCGGCGTTTTTGACAAAACAGCAGCCGGAGCACTCTAATTAGTAAAGTGCCGATCGCGAACCCGTAGCGGAAGGAACGCCCACCGCTACGCTTCGCCCGCCTGAAAAATGTTTGAATTTTGATAACAACCGCGCCCGACGCTTTGGAAGTTCTTAATTCCTGAAACTAATGCGCTGGATTGCTTCTTCCTTCTTCCTTCTTCTTTCTATCCTTTACATCCGTTACATCCGTTACATCCGTTACATAATCCGTTGCCGAACTTCCTTCTGCTATATGAGCCGCGAACTGCTACAAAATGTACGAGTGCTAGATCCAGTTTCAGGGAGCGATCGCATCGCTGATATTCTGATTGCTGAAGGTAATATCAAAGCAGTTGAGGAAAAAATTGCTGAGTTTCCCGCTGACACAGAAGTGCGGGATTGCCAGGGACTGATTTTGGGGCCGGGGCTAACTGATATCTACAGCCACAGCGGAGAACCGGGTTTCGAGGATCGGGAAACGCTGGAATCTTTGATGCAGGCTGCGGCGGCTGGGGGTTTTACGCGAGTGGCGATTTTGCCGGATACTTCGCCACCTGTTGACAATTTGGCCGGTTTAGCTTTGTTGCAGCAACATATCCGCAATTTGCGGCCGGGGCTGCCCCGCTTGTATTTTTGGGGCGCGCTGACAGCGGGCGTTAAAGGGCAGCAGATGGCCGAGTTGGGCGAGCTGGCCTCCTGTGCAGTGGTGGGTTTTGCGGACGGTTCGCCGCTGTCTAATCCGGCTCTGGTGAGGCGTTTGCTGGAGTATATCAAGCCTTTGGGCAAGTCGGTGGCTTTGTGGCCGTGCGATCGAACTTTGGCAGGAAACGGGGCGGCGCGGGAGGGTGCGGTGTCGGTGCGCTTGGGTTTGCCTGGAATTCCGGCGAGTGCAGAAACTTCGGCTTTGGCGGCAATCCTGGAGTTGGTGGCATCTGCGGGAACTCCGGTTCACATTATGCGCGTTTCTACGGCGCGCAGCGTGGAATTGATTCGAGATGCGAAGGCGCGGGGTTTGCCGGTGACTGCGAGTGTGACTTGGATGCACTTACTGTTGAATGTCGGGGCAATTTCAGGAAACTCTCAAGATTCCGGCGGGAAAAATGCTCTGACTGCTTCGTTGCCCTACGATCCGAATTTACGCCTAGAACCGCCGTTGGGCAATCTCAGCGATCAATTAGCGTTGATTCAAGCTGTGAAAGATGGCGTAATTGATGCGATCGCGATCGACCACAACCCGCATACTTATGAGGAGAAAACTGTGGCTTTTGCTGATAGTCCGCCCGGGGCGATCGGCTTGGAATTAGCTTTGCCTTTGCTATGGCACGGACTCGTAGAAACGGGCGAGTTTTCGGCTTTGCAACTGTGGCGAGTGTTGAGCGCAGGCCCTGCCGTTTGTCTCGGACAAACCCCCCTCACGGTTGCACCGGGAGTCTCTGCTGAGTTGATTTTGTTCGACCCGGAAATGAGTTGGACTGTTGACGGGCAAAGTCTGAAGTCGCGATCGGCAAATACGCCTTGGTTGGGACAGCAATTAGCAGGAAAAGTTGTACAAACCTGGATTAATTGATTCTTGGGATTGAAATTTATCTATTGTAGAACAGGCATCTTGCCTGTTTCTCAAAGTAGAACAGGCATCTTGCCTGTTTCTCAAAGTAGAACAGGCATCTTGCCTGTTTCTCAAAGTAGAACAAAAGTAGAACAGGCATCTTGCCTGTTTCTGGGAATGCTGAATGAGGTGACTCAGAAAAAAAGATAAATACATGATTGCTGCTTTTGATTCGTGGAAGTCCCCACCGCAAAACCTGATATTGGATCTGGGCGAAATTCATGTTTGGCGCGTGTCTCTGACTCAAACAGAATCTTGCTTGCAGAGTTTACAACAGACTCTCTCTACCGACGAGCGGACAAAAGCCGAGGGTTTTCACTTTCCCAAAGGTCGATCGCAATTTATTGTGAGTCGTGGCGCACTCAGAGCGATTCTGAGTCGCTATCTTAACATAAATCCTCACATTTTGCGCTTTGACTACAATCCCTACGGCAAACCCTCTCTCATCGCCGCCCAAGGTGGAAATACCCTGCGTTTCAATTTGTCTCACTCAGGAAACATGGCTCTAATTGCGATTACCAAAAATCGAGATATTGGTGTCGATATTGAAGGAATAAATCCCAACTTTCCTTGTCAGGAGATTGCTGAAAAGTTTTTTTCACCCTTAGAATATTCTGTGTTGCGTTCGCTCCCAGAACATCTCCAACCCCGCGCTTTTTTCACCTGCTGGACTCGCAAAGAAGCCTATATCAAAGCAGTTGGTAAAGGACTTTCTATTCCCCTGAATCAGTTTGATGTCAGCTTCGCACCAGGAGAACCTGCAGCGCTGTTAAATGTTGAAGAAAACCCCGAAGAAGCATCGAGATGGTCTTTAATTGAATTAATTCCCAGTTCAGATATGGTGGCGGCTGTTGCGGTTCCAGGAGATTGCTCTAAACTTGATTGTTGGGAGTGGACAGGGGAGTTTTGATTTATGCTGAGATGTTGCAGCATTCTCAATAAGCTTTTTATGAACAGGCAAGATGCCTGTTCCACAAGAAAGAAAATTCACTATTTGTGGAACAGGCATTTTGCATCAGCAACAGGCAAGATGCCTGTTCCACAAGAAAGAAAATTCACTATTTGTGGAACAGGCATCTTGCCTGTTCTTGAAAATGCTGCAATATGTGAGTTTATACCGATCGCGAGCGAGTAAAAGAAAACGGCAACAGTCGCTACAATAGCTCTACTGGTTGCACCTCCAAGCTATTGTATAGCCCACCCTCCATAGACAAAGAAGGACACAACATTTTTGTGTCCTTATTTGTCTATTCGACTGCAATTTACCACCCTACAACTGATTTAATAATTTAACCAAATCGATAGCCAAACCCGCGTACTGTAATGATATATTCCGGTTGGCCCGGATCTATTTCCAACTTTTCGCGCAGCCAGCGGATGTGAACGTCAACTGTTTTGCTGTCTCCGATAAAATCTTGACCCCAAATTTTTTCCAGCAACTGATCGCGAGACCAAACTCGCCGGGGATAACTCATAAATAGTTCTAGTAAGCGAAACTGTTTAGGAGAAAATTTCACTTCCAGACCACGAACCAACACGCGGCACTCTTCAGGATACAGAGTTATGCTCTTATATTGCAGCATCATCGGTTGTCGCAACTGACCGAGGCGCTGGCGTCGCATCAGCGCCCGACAGCGAGCGATAAACTCCCGCATTCCAAAAGGCTTAGTCAGATAATCATCCGATCCGGCTTCTAGGTAAAAAGCGCAATTGTTGGCACTTCCTCTAGCACCGATAATCAAAATAGGGACGGGATTTCCTTGATGCCGTAACATTCGACACAGATCCAAACCGTTAATTGAATCCATAATTAACAGGTTGAAGGCAAATTCACCGTGGTATGACGAAGCAGCCTGTACAGAAGGCAGCGCGTTGCGCCCGTCGCTAGTAACCACCACCTCATAGCCCTGTTCTTTAAGGGCTAAAGCTAGCATTTCCCGCAACAGATCTTCACCTTCCAATAACAAGATACGGCCGGCTTGTCCAACAGCCAACCTTGAAGGACTTTCGCTTAATTCAGCAGAAGACATAAATATAAGTGGGAGTGATGTTTGTATGTGGCTAGCGCGAGGTACCTTCTTCAGTAGCTGAGGCACTCTCGCGCTGCGATCGCTTGTACGATCGCCAAAAAGTTCGATCGCTTAGAATCCTTCGCCAGTCCATCCCACAGACACGCGCTCGACCTTTGCTACTTGCTCGTGTAAGGAATACAGCCGTAGAGCAGTTGCCGGAACCGCGCTGTCTGCCTGCGTCCAGGCCACAGAAGTCTGGTCATTTTTCGGGGTCGGTGTTAATTTCATAAAACATTGCCCGCTGTTAATTGACCACGTAACACCCAATCTAGAGGGATATGCTTGTTATACTACTGTTAAAAGGTTATTAAAAGGTAAAATTTTGGTAATCAATTGGTTAAATTATTAACGTTAAGTAATATAACAGTAAAGTAGCGATCGCACTTTAAGAGCTTTTTTTAAGAATACAATAATAAGTTGCTCCAAATTCCTTATTCTTCCCGTGCCGGCTACGATCGACGATAGCAAGTAAAAATTCTGTAGACTGCCTATCATGTTGCTGCATTTGAGTACCTGGCCCGAAGTAGAAGCTTATCTCGAAAGCTCGCGAGGCATAATTATCCCGATCGGCTCCACCGAACAGCACGGGCCCACCGGCTTGATCGGCACTGACGCCATTGCTGCCAAGGCGATCGCCCACGGTGTCGGCGAAGCTGCCAATGCCTTAATCGGCCCGACAATTAATGTCGGGATGGCCTTGCACCACACCAGCTTTCCCGGCACAATCAGTTTCCGACCGCAGACGCTGATACTGGTAATCCGGGATTACATCACATCTTTGGCAAAAGCGGGATTTGAGAAATATTTCTTCATCAACGGTCACGGCGGCAACATTGCCACGATGAAAGCAGCATTTTCCGAGACATACGCCCATTTGTCTGACTTGAATTTACCGAATGCCGATCGAATCCAGTGTCAAATCGGCAACTGGTTTATGTGCGGATCAGTCTACAAACTAGCAAAAGAATTGTACGGAAACCAAGAAGGCTCCCACGCCACCCCCAGCGAAATCGCCTTAACCCAGTACCTTTATCCAGAAGCAATCAAGCAAGCTCCGCTTTCGGAAGAAGTCGCTTCCGGGCACAAAATTTACGGTGCCGCTGACTTCCGTCGCCGATTTCCCGACGGGAGAATGGGTTCAAATCCGGGCTTAGCAACCGCCGAACACGGTCAACAGTTTTACGAATTAGCAGTCAAAGAATTGACTAATAATTATTTGGAGTTTTTAAGTTCCGATTAACGTTTTTTATTCTCGTTACTAGAAATAGCTTGGTAACGAGTAAAACTGTCAAACTCTTCTATATTTTACAGTTATGAGTGAGTCCGCAACAGGATATTTCATCTGTCTGAGAAAGGTTATATCTCCCGATTAACCATCGGGAGAATATCAAAACTATTCCACAATCCAAGGAGTTAAACAAGGTGTCCAAGCACTCAATTCTTCTTCCTTGAACCAAAGGCTAATTTCCGAGCGGGCAGTCTCGACAGCATCAGAACCGTGAATGAGATTACGGCCGACATTCACGGCAAAATCTCCCCGAATTGTCGCAGGTTCTGCATTCAGAGGATTTGTAGCACCAATGATTTTTCTCGCCGATGCCACAACGCCGTCGCCTTCCCACACCATCGCCACAACAGGGCCTGAAGTGATAAAGTTTACCAATCCAGCAAAGAAGGGTTTTTCTTTGTGAACATCATAATGTTGTTCCGCTAGTTCGCGACTCGCCGTCATTAGCTTCATACCAACTAGCTTAAAGCCCTTGGCTTCAAAACGACCGATAATTTCGCCGACGAGTCCGCGTTGTACGCCGTCGGGCTTAATCGCTAAAAAAGTCCGTTCCAAGATTAACTCCTATAATTGTGTTAACTGATCCAAAAGATAGAGTAACTCACAACGCACCTAAAGGCAATTCTGAGAATTGGAAATTGTCATTTGGAGGCTTATTGCCGCAGGAAGAAGGAAGAAGGAATAAGAAGAGGGAAGAGAAAAGAGGGAAGAAGCAATAGACTTTTTGCAAAAGTCCTTTTAAGCAAATTTTCGGACGGGATCTCCGGCCCAGCTATTTTTGCAAGAGGTCTAATAAAAGCAAGGGTTAAAGAAACCGGGTTTCTACGATAAATTTTTGTTGAGCAGGGATGAATCTGCAAAGAAACCTGGTTTCGAGACTCCTATGCGTCTAGGACTGATTTGCAGGGAGCATCCCGATTTTGTAAACAGCATTTTTTAGGACTTTGAGCAGAATGCTCATTTGCCTATATTAAGTTAATCAGTCTTTAAATTATCGGTCAATAAATAATCAAACTCTTGTGGGGTGGCTTTGAGCAACGCCAGAAATACCCAATTTAAATCTAGAACATTTTATGTCTAGGGAACAATATGCTCGAACTTCTGGCACAACATGATACAAGTCAATCGATTGCGCGATTTTAGATTTTAGATTTTAGATTTTAGAATTGAAGCCATCGACCCCACGGATAAATTCGGGGCTCCTTTATCGGATACAGGTTTTTTATTTTTCCACGGATGAATCCGGGGGCTTGTATCATGTATGCTTTCGGTCACAATTTGCTGTGACTGCAAACACTCTTACCTACGATCTTAAATACAAATATGTATGATAAGAAACACAATTATTTATGCTCAAAAATATAGATAATTAACAGAGGTATGAAAATTATCTTGACAGCAACTATTCAGGCGAAAAAAGTATGAAAGCCATTGTAGCATTCATTGAACCCAAAAAGCAAGAGTTTGCCAAATTGCCCTTGTTTGACTTTCTAGCCAATAAACACATTCACGCGAATCAACGACTAATTTTTGCACCTGTACTCGCTCCTTTGGCTGTAGGATTGAGCGATTTAAATAAATATGTATTGCGAGAATCTTCTAGTAATAGCCAAGTTCAGGAACTAATTAATAAATATACGTATAAAAAAAACTATTACTGGCACGACTATCTAGAATACTTAGATGAGCTGGGCTTAAACCAATTAATGAGTTGCGGCGATTTCAGAATGCTTTGGGGTGAAGAAACTAAAAAAACTCGATCGCTATGTTCAGTGATCGAACGCTACGCTTGGAAAGCCTCTCCTATTCAGAAACTGGTGTTAGTGGAAGCCCTCGAAGGAACGGCCCAAGTTTTTTTTGAAGCGGCGCTAGCAGTGGTAATGGAATTACAGCAAATTAACAAAAAAGAATCTGTTGATTTTGGAGGATCTTATGGGGGTTTAGAAAATTATCACCTTTTAAACACGCCAGAGATGTTGGAAGTTTTAGCAGAGATTAAACTTACTAATGCGGAATGCCAAGCAGCTTTAGAATTAGCACAAAATGTATTTGAACTGTTTACAGAAGCGATGAACGAGCTGTTCAGACACAGCCAAACAAATTCTTGCAAGACTGTGCTGCAAATATCCTCAATTTCTGCCTTTGCTCATTGCCCGATCGACTTTCTCGATATTTGTTAGTTTAAACAATCACTAAATTATCTCGGTGTACCGCCGTTTCGACGCCTGCATAGCCTAAAATCTCAGCAATTTTCTCTGACTTGCAGCCTTGGATTTGTCTCAGTTCTAAACTGCTATAATTCACAAGTCCTCTAGCAATTTGCTTGCCGGCTGCATCGCACAACTGCACGGAATCATCAGCTTGAAATTCTCCTTCTACTTGAGCAATACCCGCAGCTAAAAGCGATTTTCCGCCGTGGGAAATTGCCTTGACAGCACCCGCATCTAAATATAGTTTTCCGGCGGGAATTAGCACGTTAGCTATCCAGTGTTTGCGAGCGTTTACAGGGCGCGGTTGAGGCTCGAATTGAGTACCGATCGACTCTCCGTTAAGTATTTTCTCGATATTACCAGGAAAGCAGCCGTCAGTGATGACAGTCCGTACTCCCGATGCAGTTGCTATTCTGGCTGCTTCAATTTTTGTCACCATACCGCCGGTTCCCCAACCGCTGCGGGAATCTCCTGTTTGCACCTGAAATTCTGTGAGCTGTGCCATACTTTGGACTAGGGCGATCGGCTGCGCGTCGGGATTGCTGCGCGGATCGGCGGAATACAGCCGATCGACATCTGTGAGTACAAACAACCAATCTGCTTCTACCAAACTCGCTACTAGCGCCGAAAGCGTGTCGTTATCGCCAAATTTAAGCTCGTCTACCGCTACTGTATCGTTTTCATTGACGATCGGAATCACGCCCAATCTGAGCAGTTGTTGAAAAGTATTGCAAGCGTTAACATAACCATTACGCTGCACTAAATCACCCCTGGTGAGCAATACTTGAGCGATCGGCTGTTGTAGAGTAGTAAACAAGTCATCGTACACCCGCATCAGCCGCCCTTGGCCCACAGCCGCCACAGCCTGTTTCATAGCAATATTTCGCGGGCGTTCCGTCAAACCCAAGCGGGCGCAGCCAACCCCAACCGCACCCGAAGAAACCAAAACTACTCGATGGCCTTGCTGCCGCAAATCAGCTAAAATTTCGACCAATGCAGCAATAGTTGAAAGAGCTAAGTTTCCTGTAGTCGATCGAGTCAGAGTCGAAGTTCCAATTTTAACAACAATAGTTTTAGTCATTAGTCAGTAGTCAATAGTCAGTAGTCAGCAGTCAGTAGTTATTAGTTATTAGTGATAATATCATTTCCAGTAGACATCTCCAATAATTATTATTGTGGAACAGGCATCCTGCCTGTTCAAAGCTGGCTTTTCGGGAAATGTCTAGTTGATTATAACAAATACTGTAGGGGCGGGTTCACCAACTTCTATGATTCACGTCCTGGATATTTATAAACCCCCCCTCCGCATTAATGACTAATGACTAATCTTTAATTTTCAGAGAAGCCCCCAAAGCTTGAGAAACCCAAACTTCAAAAGAGCGCACCGGATACTTGCGAAGCGCATACCCAGCATCAACCATTGGTTCCACTAAAATAGTGAACATACCCAAACGATTGCCTGCTAAAACATCAGTAAAAAGTCGATCGCCCACCATCGCCACCTGTTCCACCGGCAAATTCATCGCCGTCACTGCTGTTCGCAACTTGCGGCGGGACGGTTTAGCCGCACCAGTGATGTATGGTAAATTCAAAGACTCAGCAATTCGACCGATCCGATTTTGACTTAAATTATTGCTCGCCAACCATAGGGATACCACCGGTTTAATTTCTTGTACCCACAAGCTGAGTTCAGGAGAAGCATTCATTGCCGTAATGGGAACCAGAGTTTCGTCCACATCCAATACTAATCCTTTTATCTGATATTTCTGCAGAATATCAGCCGTTAACTTCATGACTGAATCGCCTAGAACTAAGTCAGGCTGTAGTAATTTACCCCAAGTCATAATGATTTTAGATTTTAGATTTTAGATTTTAGATTGAGAAATAAGAAATTGGGAGTTAAAGATTGAAAAAGTAAAAAATCAAAAGTGAATAATTATTGCTTTTCCTGGGTTACTTTTGACTTTTTACTTTTTTATTAGTCATTGCCCATCTATTGACCCGATCGCACTTTTTGGTCAACTTGAGCCACAGCAGCATTGTGTTCGGCCAGAGTGCGACTGAAAATGTGAGTGCCGTCATACCGCGCCATAAAATACAGGTATTCTGTATTTTCTGGAGTCAGAGTCGCCTCCAAACTTGCTATTCCCGGAGATGCGATCGGAGTTGGGGGTAGTCCTGGATTTATATAAGTATTGTAAGGAGAAGGCGTTTCTACTTGCTTAAAAGTCAGAGGCTTTTCCTTAGTTTGCCTGATACCGAGAGCGTATTCAACTGTCGGGTCAGATCCCAACGCCATACCCTTTTTCAGACGGTTGTTGAACACTCCAGAAATGCGGTTCCGCTCGGAAGCAACCACAGCTTCTTTTTCTACAATACTGGCCAAAGTCACCCATTCTTTGAGAGATAGCGTTGTATTATTCTGATTTTTTTGATATACCGGCAAAGCTGTCTGCTCGAAACGGGTGAGCATTTGTGCGATCGCAGCTTGAGGAGTAATTCTATCGCCGTCTAGCTGATAAGTATCCGGGTACAAAAAACCTTCCAAATGAGGCAATCCGCTCGGCAGCCAAGGGTATTGAGCGTAAGGAATTTGACTCGCGACCGCCATAAACTCTTTAGCCGGAAAAAAGCCTTGCGCTTCAAAATAAGTGCTCATTTGTTGCAGCGACCACCCTTCGGGAATCGTGAAACTCTGCTGTGCGACTTCGCCCTTCCAAATTTTGTCAGCAACTGCACTCAGAGGCTGAGTCGGCGACAGTTGGTAAGTTCCTGCTTGAAAACCTCCCTCGCGGTTTTGCAGAGTCATCCAGCGGGCCCACATATTCCATGCCGAGCTCGATCGAATCAACCCCGCAGCCTCTAAATCCCGGCCGATTTTTTGACTGGGAGTACCCTCCGGGATTTGGATAGAAACAGCATCCTCCTCTGCCGTGGAAGTTGACGTTTCAGCTATTTTAGGAGGCGCCGAAGCCCAGCTCCACCAAGCCCAGCCTTGCCAAGCGCAAACTCCCCAGATTACCGGCAGCAAAGCCAGATAAAACAACCATTTAGAGACTTGCGGAGTACCTTTTCGGCTCTCGCGCGCGCTGCCTTTTGTCATTTGTTCTTTATTCATAGTCCGTTGTCCTGGATAAGCGGCGGTTAACTAGCGACTAATGACTGATGACCTGCGATTGATGACCGAAAAGTTACGAATACAAGCCCTTTAAAAGACCCAATCCACGCGGCCCAATTCAAAAGCCCGATCGCGAAGGCAGAAGCTGCCACCTCGAAAAAGTTCGATCGGGCTAGCAGTTTACTGTTTTATAAAATAGTAAAAAATTCTGCTTTTTGCCATCAGGTTTTTTGCCTGCAATTAATATCTAATCAAGCTCGTCAAAAAACTGGTCTTCCAGCATAGGTAACATCGGTTCCAGCCTTTGGAACTCCTCTTCCGAGAGCAATTCTGGCTTGCCGTCATCATCAATTCTAGCCAAGATAAAGAACGGGTCTAGAGGCGTATAAATCGCATATTCCTGTTCTTCGTGGTAGAAGCTGGTCAGCCACATCAGCTCCTCGAACTCCGACTCCTCATCTGGATCGACATCGGATGCCATATCCTCTTCGGGAAATTCCGGCAATTCGCCAACCACAGTCAGCGTCACCGCTGTGCGTCGGAGCGTCAAGTTCTGCTCTTGCAGGACAACTTTAGCAGTCTCAAAAATTTTGTCAATTTCGGTCTCGTCTTCTACAGGAATTGCTGCTTCGTCCGTCTCGTCTCCCTGCCAGGTAAAAATTTCTACGGGTGAGTCAATCGGAAGCAGCAAAGCGTATTCTTGACCTTCGAGATTCATAGAATATTCTATGTTGCAAGTCAGCGATCGCCCAACTTCATCCGTCAGGGTGACGGACTCTTCGTTGGAATTGCCATTCTCTTTTTTGCGGTATGGGGATGAGGACATCGCGTGTATCTTAGTTTTCCGTCAATAATTCAGTAACGTTGGCTTGACAATGGGGAATTTTCGTGGCGATATTCTGGCTAAGTGGGCAATCGCCAGTCCACAAGCTTAAACCGCGAGACTCGCGGCCTTTTCCACAGGCTCCGAGTGCAGCGGTTAAATCTCAGTCGAGTCAGCAAGCGACACGCTCGGACAAATCACGATTTTGTGCTTCTTCAGTACCGAGGGTACAGCAGAATTTTCTCCAGTTTGTCAAGGGTTACAGGTGTGCTTCGCTTTCCTTGCACAACCAGGATATCACGCCTTTGTTACCAGCTATCAAGGATTGGGAAGGGCACAGATATTTTGCCTCCGCTCGTCTAGCCACTGCTGCAAAATCAGGGCTGCGGCTTTGCGATCGATCGCACCCTTATTTTGCGACAGCGAAATCCCTGAAGCTTTCATCAATTCCTCTGCCTCAACTGAAGTCAGGCGCTCGTCTACATACTCTAGGGGGAGCTCTAAGGCTCTGGCGATGCGATTGGCATATTTCTGCACCTGTCGGGCTTGGGCGCCCAATTCTCCGTTCAGGGAGTAAGGCAAGCCGGCAACCAAAATTTGCACTCTCCGCTCTCGCACGAGCTCTCCCAGATAAGCTACGTCTCGATCGAAGGACGATCGTACCAGTGTTGTAATTCCCGTAGCTATTAAACCCGTGCCGTCACACCCGGCGATGCCGACTCGTTTGAGGCCGATATCTAATCCCAGTGCTGAAATCCATAATTTATCGTTGGACATTCAATTTTAGATTTTAGATTTTAGATTTTAGATTTTAGATTTACTATTTTTTTGCGGAAATAATCTTATTTAACGAACCGCGAAGACGCGAAGGACGCGAAGGAAGAAGTGAAGAAAGTAAGAATAAGATAGGTAATCTTAGGTTGATATTAATAATTAAAAGATTAAAAGCAGAAGGGAGGTTTTGGAATTATGACAGAAAAAAGGAATTTCTTTGATGATTAATTCTCTTTTTTTCTGCCTTCTACCTTTTACCTTCTGCTTTTAACTATTAAGTATTAACTTTTGTCTTGGGAGCCTTCGTCTAGAGGCAATTCGGGCAATTTTAGAGGCAAAATGCTGCTGCTATCTGTTGCCGAGGATTCGGAATTTTGGAAGTTCAAGGGGTTAACTTGATTCGTTTGGCTGTTTCCTGAGTCAGTCAAGAGGGGTTTTATCTCGGAGGATGCGGGCCCTGCTGCTGCTTCCCCAGCCATCGGGCCGAGCCAGGACATCCGGCCCGGTACGGGTTTGCGAGTTGGCTGGAAGCTTTGCAGCATTTCTGATAGCTGGAGTCCTTCGAGAGAGACCAACTTGGACTCGCGCAATTTGTGCCACACCGATCGAGACATCAGCAAACTGTGTTCCACGCGCACAGCTCCAAATTGCTCTAAATAAGCTTCCCGTTCCGGCTGATAGTCAGCGGAAGCCAGTTGCAGGCTTTGAATCGGGAAATCTTGAACAAGGCGCGCCATCTGAGACAGCAGTTCC
Organism: Microcoleus sp. M2_D5; assembly: GCF_036701935.1. NCBI lineage: Bacteria > Bacillati > Cyanobacteriota > Cyanophyceae > Oscillatoriales > Microcoleaceae > Microcoleus > Microcoleus sp. M2_D5. Next base: position 36,014 of record NZ_JAUBRP010000025.1, read on the forward strand.
GGGTAAAGCCAAGTGTAGGCCGGGTGTACAGTCAACTGGGCGACGTGCGGTTGCTGGCCGTTGCGGGATAGCTGCACCTGAAAATAGCCGATCGCGGCTTTGCGCTGCGGTTCAAACACGTAACCGCTGACTACCTCGGTTTTGGCCAGCCACTGTCTGACACCTTCGACTAAAGCGCCGAAAAAACTGGTTTTGAAATCTTGAATGTGCCGATCGAATACTTGGCGCACCAGGGGCGGCATAGACGCGGTATCCAGTTGGTATAGCAACTGAGCGTCGGCGTTGCTCACCGGCAGCAGGTTGGGCAAATCTGGCGTCGAGGAAGCCATTTCTTGCAGGCGTTCTGGGGCGATCGTCCAGTAAGTCATCTGGGCCAAAGGCTGAAACCCGTTTTGCCGATACAAAGCCAAGGAAGTTTTGTCGCCGACATTCACTTCCAACAGCCACGTCCGCGCCTCCCAGACTGCCTCAAAGCAGTACCGCAGCAGCATGGAACCAATTCCTTTGCTGCGGGCTTCCGGGTCTACTCCTATGCGATCGATCCGCCAAGTGCTGCGGGTGCGGTTGAAAGGAGAAATCTGAATTATGCCCTTAACTTTCCCCTCTTCTTCGGCAACGTGGGCCCGGAACAGGGACTGACAGGGGTTGGGAAACAAGCTAAAAATCTTTAGTAGTCCGTACCAGCGACGTATCTGCTGCAACTTTCTACCTAGTACCACGTCGCAGCTTGCGCCCTTGCGGTTTTCTGGCTCTTCGGCTGTTTCCGCGCACAGTTGTTCCATCACCTCGATGTCGCGATACTGAAACGGGCGAATCACAACCTGGTTTTGGTTTTGGGAGGGAAATGAAGTCATTCGATTTTAGATTTTAGATTTTAGATTTTGGATTGACTTGCGCTCTTATAAATTCGGGGGATGCAAGGATTTTCGATTTTTGATTTTGGATTGATTCCACGGATCGATCGCGTGGCGGGTACCACCTTTGAAATTCTTGGTCATAGGACGAAAGCGGGGAAGGGAAATTTAAAAATAAAAATTCAGAAAGGGGAAGAGTTAGAGAAGTTTTGAGTTTTGAATGGGTAAATTTTGAGTTCAAAACTTATAACTTTTGATTCTTCTCCCTTTCTTGCTCGATCGAAAATTAAAAATTTCAAATCATCTTTTTGAATTTTTAATTTTCAGTTTTCAACTCAAGATTTTTGTGGCAGAGGTCGAATTAAAACGACCGGTGTGCGCTCGTCAGCATTCCCGGCGGGGTTGCTTCGCAAGGCTTGCTCTAAAAATGTTACCGATAAATCGGAGGTCGCTGCTAATATCTTAACTGCTTTCAAGTCATTAGCGTCTACGATCGCTGCCGCAAGTCCGGTTTCTCGTTGAATTTCTTCTACAACTTTCTGGGGATTGTCCGGGCCGAGGACAATAAATTGGTCGAAGGGAGGCAAAGTCCCGGTAACGTCGTCAATCAGTCTGGCTTGTTCCCCTGCAAGTTGGTAAAAGACTCCGGGTTTACCGAATATTTTAGCCGCAGCGCCGATCGCAAATGCTGCGACTACGCGCCAAGGGCCGACTACATCAACTAACGTCTGCATTCCGCAAGCCGTAGCCAAACTCGACATCGGCAAGAAAAACAAGCACACTCGCTTTGCCGCCCATCCGGGCTTGACTTCGCTGGGATGGCGGTAGCGTCCCTGCATCAAAGCTAGGGGAGTTTCTGCGAGGGCGACAATATCGCCTTTCTGGGCGCGCGGCAGCACGTACCGCTTGACAATTTCGACGGGATTGTCCAATTCCGCCAGTATGTGAGTGCGAATCGGCAAGACTTCTGCAACTCCGACATTTCTGGCGGCGGGTACGGTGTCCGAGTTGGGAAATTGCAGGGGAACTACTACGTTACGGACTTTGGGGATGCGGCCGCCCGGGCCGTAGGTGACGAAATGTACTTGCACCCAAGCTGACTGCAATTTGGTTAAATCTTGCCCTTGAATGTCTACAGAAACTTTAATTTTTGTGTTTTTTTGGGCTTTAACAATATAGCCGAACCAGTAATCGTCTGCTCTGGCTGCAGCGTCTTTGTGGCAAGGAATCACCTTTGTCTGGGAAGTAACGCCATCTAAACTTCCGTCTGACAGCAGTTTCACACTCGCCCGCACTTCCGGCAACATAATCTCAAATCGCTGTGTCAGGTTGCGGAACTCCATTTCCCCGACTAAAAGATAGCGGTTTGGTTCGTTTACGGCTAAGTGCCATTCTCCTGCTGTCAGTTCTAGTTTATTTGGACTCCCAGTCCGGCGATAGTTCAACTCTAGGCCCAATCCGCCCAATGCTAGCAGCGAACCGGCTGCTGCGATTCCTGTTGCTAAAGTCTCAATCACTCAAATCACCGCCAATAATATTTTGTGTTTACTGTAGTCGATATCGGGTACTTCGATCGCCGATCCGGTAGTAATTGGATTTGTGGGGGTTGTTGGGGGCGATTCCTGCGTCTGTGGCTGCGGGGTTGGAGAGTGGGATTGGCGATCGGGCTTTAACAACACCGAGAATTCATCTGGCAGTCGCTTCGGCAGTATATAAATAGGTTTTCTTAATTACAATTGATATATTCAGTTTCAAAAACACCAAACCCACGAAATCGAATCAATGCGTGCAATCAAGCCTGAAGCTACTGATATAGTTTGCCCTTTAATCAGTGGCAATCATCTATTTAATCCAATTAAGGTAACTGCCAAGTCTCCCAAAACCTATCGCAAAGCCGTTTATCGCATAGCACAGTTTTTCCGTCGTGAGTTAAAGTATGATTTTGTTCAGTACGGTTATGAAGGCGAAGAAACAGACCCCAATCATGTTGCATTTCTCTGGATTGATCCTGAAGCTCAACACTTTTCCAAAGAATTTAAAGTACCTTGTATTGGAGCGTGCTGCTTTAGACTTCGACCGTCAGGTTACGCGCTCCAATGGATTTGGCTGCATCCATATTTGCGAAGACAAGGCTTGCTATCAGATACATGGGCTAAGTTTATTAATGAATTTGGAAATTTTCATGTAGAGCCTCCTTTGTCGGATGCAATGAAAGCGTTCCTGAAAAAGCATAATTTTTAGCTTCAATGAGTTGCTACCCTTAATTTTTTGTAGCGCAAGGCTGCTGCTTTGAGAGCTTGATTCGGCTGGGTTGGATTCAGGAGGGCATTTACGAAAGCCTCGCTGTCATCAAGGTCAAGTTTCAGTCTTTGGTGCTGTTAAATAATTTTTTTAGTATTTTTAGTCATACAAAATACAGTTTATCTAATCCCTCTATTATATACGGCAAAATGCCCTATGTCACGCTAAAAGTTAGGGATCGATCGAACTTATGCCCAATTACACGTAAGTGCGATCGCGCGTCTGCGGTGGCGGGGTTGGAGAGTGGGATGGGCGATCGAAATAGATTTTTCGGATGACTTGCACGGGATGGCGGAAAATTCGGGTAGAGTTTATGACTACCCGAACAGGTGCGATCGCGGTTTTTATTCCAATCTTGTTCTCAATTCATCAGCCGATAACTGAGGCAATTGTTCTACAAACAATGTCAATTCATCGACAGGCAATGCTAGTAAATTGGTAAGGGCGGTAGGCAGAATCTCCCCCAATTCATTTTGGCGAGCGCTCAAAACATTTTCTGCTAATAACCTGACCGCTTGTTGTTTTCCTGCTTCATCGACTGTTAGCATGGATATTGCCAGCAACAGCATCGTAAATTCCGCAGCGGGTAACATTGATATTGGAGATAAGAAAGCAGTCATTTTTGAGTTAATTTCTCCAAAGCGTACTTGCAGAAAATTTTCTAAAATTAATCGCTGCTGTGCTTGTCTTCCTTGTTCAATTCCTTGTTCAATTCCTCGTTCAATTCCTTGTTGTTGTGCGGCTTCTAACTGTTCTCGAAAAAGTGAGGGGATCGCCATAATTAACTCCCGTTCTTCTTGCTGTAACTCTTCTTGGGTATCGGTTGCTAAGTTAGACTGTAACTGATACAATAATTCTAGCGCGATAATCCGTAACGGATCGTCCGTTGCTAAAGAACTCAACTCGCCGATCGCCCTTTGCTGCACTTTCCCTTTCCCTAAAATCCTCAACCACAGGGTTTCGGGAGTTTCGGGCAATTGGTGAATCACCACAATTGCCGATTTCAGATGCCTGGGCAAAAAATAAATGCCCTCCATCCAATGCTCAGGCTTGGGTATCGCGCCAAAACCCTCCAGCAGTGCTTTCGATGCTGTAGGTGTCAAAATCCACAGTGTCGGCAACTTAGCATCATCATAGCGAGTATTTTCTCTTCTGGCTTGCCGCTCCAATTCACCTCGCAAATCCCATAACTTACTCATACAGCTAATGACTTCGCCGACAGTTACAAGATTGCGAAACGGTTCAAAAATTGCCGCCGTCTCAGCCATTTTTCCCAACAACCCTAAAGTTGCTGAGTATTCAGGAATTACAGTCATTGGAATGAAATAAACATCGATTTCTCGGACTTCGGCAGTAACATCATGCCCGATATTCACCGTCCCGATGGGAGACAGCAGTTCTGTTAACAAGTCTTTGGCAAAGCGATCGTGAATAAATCGCGTCATAAAAATTGCTGGTCATATTTTGCGATTAAATTTTATCATCTTATCGTCGGATATTTAAGATATTTTATCTAACAACCAGCAGACAAACATAAAAAAATAAAACACTCAGATACCCGGCTTCTTAAAGCAGTCGGGTATCTAACAGATATCGCATTTTACGTTCAATTAGAATGCAGCCCGCCATCAATACGCAATTTGCAAAGTCACAGAAGCTTCAATCTCCTGTTCCCCTCCCACCACAGGCGTTGCAGCGTCAGCAGCAGCGCGAGCACCAGCCAATTGCCGGTACATTGGAGGCGGCGCGATCGCACCGTTGACTTGAATGCCCAGAATGTCTCCCCGCTTGAGGTTGAGGGCGCTCAAGACGGCATCCGCTTGCGATTGAGCATCTTGAGTTGCTTTGCGGAGTGCTTGTTTTCTAGCTTGTTCGATCGCACTGTCGGCAGCCACAAAGCTCACACCTTGAATTCGCGTTGCTCCCGCTTGCACTGCATCGTCGAGCAAAGTGCCAGCAGATTCAGTATTAAGGCGAAAACTGACGGTATTCGTAGCAATATACCCTGTTAGGCGCTGCTGGTTGTTTTCGTAGCTGTAAGTCGGGCTGAGGGTGATGCCTGCTGTTTCGAGTTTTTCGACTTGGCGCGATCGCAGCAATGCTACCACAGCGGACGATCGCCTCGCCGCTTCCTGCTGCACCTCGGCCGCCGTTTTCCCCTGCACCTCAACCCCCAAAGCAACTTGAGTTTGGGTTGTCGGAATTGCTTCCACACCCCGCCCAGTGACACTCAGCGTTCTCATCCGCTGTTCTTGAGCTACAGCCGGATCTAATCTCACAAAACTCACGAGAGTTAAGGTTAAACACAACGCTGTTACCAGGCTGCGGAAATTAATGCGATCGCCACGTTGCAAATTTGAATTCATAAACTTGATTCTCCTCACATACAACAGATGCTATACTTTACCTTCCCACTCAAATTGCTAAATATCCGGGTTGTTACATTTTTAGCAACTAAAAAAAGTATTAGTCGTCAGTCATTAGTCCATGATATGCAATCGTTAAAACAAACTGCCCGCCGACTAAAAAAAGAGACTTACGCGGTTTATTTAGCCACTACAGACGCGAGAGTACCTTGGTACGCCAGAAGTTTAGCAGGTCTTACGGTTGCCTAGGCTTTTAGCCCGATCGACTTAATTCCTGACAATCAAGCATCCAGGATACAACCCCCCGGATTCATCCGTGGAGAAATCAATAAAAAACCTGTATCCGATGAGACTTGCCCCCCGAATTTATCACTGGGGTCAATTCTAAAATCTAAAATCTAAAATCTAAAATCTAAAATCGATTGACTTTATACCGATTCTCGGTTATTTGGACGATTTGATAATTGTACCTTTGGGAATTTGGCTGGCATTGAAGATGATTCCGCCACAGGTTTTAGCCGAATGTCGGGAAAAAGCAGCCGCAGAAATAGAGCGAGGAAAACCGATAAATCGGGCTGCTGCTGTTGTGATTACTGCCATTTGGATTGGCTTGGGAATATTAGCTGCAATTTGGCTGACACGGATATTTAAACGTTAAAAAAATTACCTATCTAGTTATCGTGTAGGGTGCGCGCCGAACACATTACCTTAAACAACTCGCTTGACCAAAAAATATTTAAAGTTTTAAAAATCACCGTTCTAGTTATAATATATAGTGCGCTAAGTCAACCTTACGTTAAAAAAACTCGCGGTATCGCATACCAAGTATTATTTACCCCTTAAAAAATTAAACTAACTTTCTAGCTATGACTCAAACCACTGATTTCCTCAGCCACCTCAACCCATCTCAGCGCCAAGCAGTTGCCCATTATAACGGGCCGCTGTTAGTAGTAGCGGGCGCTGGTTCGGGCAAAACCAGAGCTCTAACTTACCGAGTTGCTAATTTAGTTCGCACGCATCGAGTCGATCCTGAAAATATTCTGGCGGTGACATTTACAAATAAAGCCGCCAGGGAGATGAAAGAAAGAATTGAGAAATTGCTGGCAACTCAGCAAGCTGAAGCCGAATATGGCAAACCTTTGGTAGACTTAGCCCCGGAGGTGCAGACGAAATTGCGATCGCAAATTTACCAAAGAATTACCAAACACATTTGGATGGGGACTTTTCACTCTTTGTGCGGCCGCATTCTCCGCTACGATATTGAAAAATACCAAGACGAAAAAGGCCGCCAGTGGAAGAAAAACTTTTCGATTTTTGACGAGTCAGATGCTCAAAGTCTCGTCAAACAAATCGTCACCAAAACCCTGAACCTCGACGACAAGAAATTTGACCCGCGAAAAGTCCGCTATGTCATCAGCAACGCTAAAAATAAAGGCTTGTCGCCTCAAGAATACCAAGCAGCAGAACCGGATTATCGAGGTCGCGTGATTGCCGATGTTTACAGTCGCTACCAAGACGCTTTAGCAGCCAACAATGCCCTAGATTTTGACGATTTAATCCTCGTTCCCGTTAAACTTTTGAGCCAAAACGAGCAAGTATTAAGTTACTGGCATAAAAAGTTTTGCCATATTTTAGTTGACGAATACCAAGATACCAACCGCACTCAATACGATTTGATTCGGATGTTGGTGACAAATAAAGCCGACCCGAAAAAGTTCGATAAATGGCAAAATCGCTCGATTTTTGTCGTGGGCGATGTCGATCAATCAATTTACAGCTTTCGGATGGCAGATTATACCATATTGCTGGAATTTCAAGAGGATTTTGGAGATGGTTTGTCTGACGAAAAAACTCGGACAATGGTAAAATTAGAAGAAAATTACCGATCGCGCGAAAACATCCTGCAAGTCGCGAACCACTTGATCGAAAACAATACCGAACGGATCGAGAAAATTCTGCGCCCTACTCGCGAACCGGGAGCTCCGATTGTTGTCTGGCGCGCCGACAACGAATTAGATGAAGCGGAATTTGTAGCGGGTCAAATTCATTCCTTAAAGCGCCAAAACTCCGAATACGAAAACGGCAGTAACTTTGCGATTCTCTACCGCACAAACGCTCAATCTCGATCCTTTGAAGAAGCGTTAATGCGTTTAGACATTGCCTACAATATTGTCGGCGGCCTCAAGTTTTACGATCGCAAAGAAATCAAAGATATCCTAGCATACCTGCGGGCGGTTGCCAATCCCGACGATAGCGTCAGCCTCAAACGCATCATCAATACACCCCGTCGTGGCATTGGGGATACCACATTTTCCAAAATCGAAGACGCTGCAACTCAGTTAGGCATTCCGTTGTGGGAAATCCTCAGCGATGAATCTTCTGTCAATACTCTCGCAGGGCGATCGGCAAAAGCTATTATTAAGTTTGCCGCAATGATTGGTCGTTGGCAATCGCAAGTTGAAACTCTGCCCGCTTCGCAAATTGTCCAAGGAATTATCCAAGATTCAGGCTACATTGAAGATTTGAAAAATCAAGGAACCGACGAAGCCACAAACCGCATAGAAAACGTCATAGAATTGTACAATGCGGTGCTGCAATTTGAAGAACAAAACGAAGAACCGACGCTGACATCATTTTTAGCAAAAGCATCTTTAGCATCCGATTTAGATGACTTGCAGGAAGAAGATTCCCGCGTATCGCTGATGACGCTGCACTCCGCCAAAGGATTAGAATTTCCCGTAGTATTTTTAGTCGGAATGGAACAGGGTTTATTTCCCAATTTCCGCAGTTTGGACGACCCGAAAGCAATTGAAGAAGAACGCCGTTTGTGCTACGTCGGCATCACTCGCGCCCAGGAATTGCTATTTCTCACCCACACTCGCGAACGCCGCCTCTGGGGAGGTTTCCGGGAACACTGCACCCCTTCGCTATTCTTAGGGGAATTGCCGCCACATTTGCTGGCTGGAAGTGCGAAGAAAACTAAAGCGGGGAAAACGGCTGTTTCCAAGGGAAAAACTAATAATTCAGCAGCTAATTCTGGGAATTCTCAATCAGCGGATTGGAAAACGGGCGATCGGGTTTTTCATCATGCTTTTGGAGTTGGAGAAATTACCCACGTTTTGGGAGAAGGTGACAAAACTAATCTGGCAATTAAGTTTTCGGGTTTGGGCAGAAAAATCATCGATCCGAGAACAGCTAAGTTGCAGCGAGTGTAATAGAAAAGTGTTGAAAACTCCCGATCGGAGTCGGCGGTTAAAACCGTTACTACACAACCTTGCGTCCGAACAGAGGGGACTCAAAAGCAATGATTCAAGGCTATCCCGCAGGGAATCGCCCCTCGATATTATCTCACATTTTGCACCCTTCTCAAGAACAGGCAAGATGCCTGTTCCACAATAAAATTCACTCTTTGTGGAACAGGCATCTCGCCTGTTCATAAAAGACTTATTAACAATAATGCAACATCGCAAAATGCCTGTTCCACAAGAAAATTCACTCTTTGTAAAACAGGCATCTCGCCTGTTCATAAAAGACTTATTAAGAATGATGCAACATCTCATATCTTATTCGACTACTTGAGATTCCACACGCCTGTATTTACCCGCCAAACGTTCTCGACGCTGGCGGCGGTTGTCAGCTTCAAATATGGCGATTAATTCATCCATGTTTAGAGTCAAAGCGTCAAGCTGTTGGCAGACTTCACGCATCTTTTCAACGTGTCGTTTTCTGGTTTCAGCGTCGGGGATTCTAGGTTGTTGATTCATGGCAAATTCCAATCTATTTTGATTTCTCGGATAGTTGCTTCTGAGGCATCGACAGCCGCCTCTGTTTGTTCTATCGTTCTATAGAGAAAGTTTAACGTATCCGCAGTCGCAGCGGGTTGAGATTCTGCCACCTGCTGCAAAAGCCTGTACAAACGATTGTAAGGGTTTCTCAACCTTTCCTTAACATTATCCAGGGATTCTAGTTCGGGGAGTGTCGCTTCTGTCTCGCCAAACTGCTGCATTAAAATGTATTCTGTGGCGGTTGTTTCGTTGAGGATTTCCACTAGCCGCCGCTGCAATGTGAAAATTGTGTTTAGGATGTCATCAGCTAGCTTTGCCATTGTCCTTAATTTTTAGGGATAACAACTTAACACCATATATCAGAATGTTTGCTTCGTCTCATTTTCGTTTTAATCTACTGCGATATCAGTCCAAATTTACCACTTTTAAATTTGCGTTCCATGCTTCGCCAATAACGCACTTCCATAAGCAGCCGCAGTATGAATTGGCGTTACTACAGGGACTTTTAAATAACGCTTTCTAATCGCACTCCAAACCTGATTTTTTGCCCCCCCGCCAGCAGTATAAACTTTTGTCAAAGCAGTTGCACCCAATTCTTGCAATAATTGATATCCCCGCGCTTCAATCCGCGCTATGCTTTCTAGCAAACCGTGTAGAAATTCCACTGAATCCGTTGGACGCGGTTCGAGTCTCGGCGGCAAATTCGGGTCGTTAATCGGAAAGCGATCGCCCTTTTTCAACAATGGATAATAATCCAGCAAACTCTCTTGTTCTGGATCGATCTGTGTGCTATAATTATCCAACTCAACATCAGTAAAAAAGTGTCGCAGCACTGCACCTCCGGTATTAGAAGCACCTCCAACTAACCACAAATCGCCTAATTTATGGCTGTAAATCCCGTATCTAGAATCATCTACGCGGGTATGACTTAACAGTTTGACTGCTAGTGTAGAACCGAGAGAAGTTACTGCTTCCCCTGGTAAATTGACACCGCTTGCTAAAAATGCGGCGATGCTATCGGTTGTGCCAGCACAAACCATACAATCGCGGGGAAAACCGAAGCGATCGCCCACTTGAGCTCTCACTTCCCCCACAGGCGTGCCCGGTGCGACAACTTGCGGCAATTCAGGAGTTGCAGCGCCTGCAATGCCCTCTATCAGCCAATTCGGATAGCACAAAGTATCAACATCGAAACCGAGTTTCAAAGCATTGTGATAGTCGCTAATTCCTAATTTTCCGTGCAGCAGAAAGGCCAGCCAGTCAGCTTGATGCAGGAAATAAAGCTTCTCAACCACAGGCAAGATGCCTGTTCCACAAAGACTGACAGGCAAGATGCCTGTTCCACAAAGACTCAATTGTGTTGTGGGGAGTAGGGGTTGGGCTTCTAGCCCGCCCTCCTGCCACCACAGGAGTTTAGCCAGACTGGATGTAGCGCTTAATACTGTGTGGTTGTCGGGCGCGATCGCCCGCAACCTCTCTGTCACCGCTGCACCGCGCGCATCATTGTATAAAATCGGCTCACATACAGGTATACCGTCGGTATTGCACAGCATGACAGTGGAAGATGTGCCGTCAAGGGCGATCGCCCTTACCTGATTGCGGATTGTTGGGGGAATTTGCTCAATTACAGCCCACAGCGCATTTTGCCACACCGAGGGCAATTCCGGCTTTTGTGCGTTGGCAAAAGTATATTCTGTCTCACAATGTATTGTACCCTGGGAGTCTATGACAGTCGATCGAGCGCCAGTCGTGCCGAAATCTATTCCCAAATAAAGATTCATTTGTTACTCCCGCGAATTTTCCCATATCTCAGAAACCGGGTTTTTTTACGAAAATCTTTCGTTGTCACCCACAGATTAGGTAAAAAACCCGGTTTCTTTGGCATTAGTGCGTAAGTTCATGGCTTAAGCATGGGGGCTAGAAACCCGGTTTCTACGAGTTTTGCGTTGAGTGACGAGAAATCTAGAAAGAAACCGGGTTTCTGAGATTATCGTGCTTCTACATAGTCACAAAGCGTAGTTGGTTGGGGAATCGGTAAACCTTCCTCTCGCAATCCTTCTAAGTGAAATTCGATCGCTTCTTTAATTTGCTGCTGTATTTCTGCAAGGGTTGCGCCTGTGGCTGCACATCCGGGTAAATCTGGTGGATATGCTGAATAATTATTGGGTGTTTTTTCAATCACAATGGCATAACGCATCATTTTATCTCGAATTTAGAGTAGATTAGGATTTATCCAGTGACCAAAGAAACCGGGTTTTTACCGAATCTGCTGACTACAACCAAATATTTGGTAAAAAACCCGGTTTCTGAACCCTAAACAGTTTGTGTTAGCCAATTGCTATGACCCGAATTTCGCAAGTCTGTTGTTTGAAGAGTGATATCAAAGCGTAACAGGTAATGAGATGACCAAAAGCCGATAACTTCGTAGAAAAAGGTTCTCAAAAAAAGACTTGACAAAGGACCCAAATCGCTATAGATTACAGCTTACAGCTCTCGATGCGAGAGAAGAGAGAACCACACAACCAACCCCAACCACCCCAACACCCCAACAACCCAACCCAATCCTTCTCCCCCCCACGCAAACACACGCGCACACGACGGGAGGTGCCCCCGTGGTGCTTCTAGATTAAAGGTTAAATCATCGTACTCTAACCAACCTTTCCTCCCCTTTCTCCTCTTTCTCCAACCCACACGATCGCCTAGCTTGCATTCAGTGTCATAATCAACTTTACCGCCTATTTCTAACCAAATTTTTTTCTGGACGCTAAAGCCAAAGTGACCCTGACTGTATTTTACCCACAATTTGTCGATCGTCCGCAAATCATCGCCAGGAAAATTCTCGATCGAGTTCGTATCGAACCAACCTTCCTTCTCCCGTCTAGCAGCTTTTAACATCACCTTGAATGTTTCCCGATCCGCCTCTTTCCACTTTCCTGCTGCCAATAAATCCCGGAGACGAGTATAGTCAACTCCGCGCGCTGATTTAAGCGAGTCTGGTGGCGGAGGAGGTACTTTAGCTGATGATTGAGGCGATCGAGTACCAAGATCCTGCAAAATTTCAGTAGCAGATTGATAACGTTTTTTAATAGCAGGTTGTATCATTTTATCTAAAATCTGACCCAGTTCCGAACTGACAGATGTTTTTAAGTGTTCTCGCCACACCCACTCAAACTCGCTATCATCGAATAAATCAATCGGTTCAACCTGAGTTAACAGGCACAGACAAGTCACACCCAGACTATAAATATCACTCGCATGAATAGCTTTGCCGTTGGCTTGTTCTGGTGCCGTATATCCAGCCGTCCCGATTCTCGTTCCCGTTACCGCTAGAGCTGTTTGTGTCGCATATTTCGCGGCTCCAAAGTCCACTAAAACCAGTTGCCCATCTTGCCGAAGAATAATATTTTCTGGCTTGATATCTCGGTGAATTACTTGGCGGGAATGAATGAACTCGAATACTGGCAATAAATTATTAAGCAAGTCGCGAATCTGCGTTTCGCTAAAATATCCTTTAGATTCTAGTGCTTGGGCTAAATTTTCACCGTCGATGAATTCTTGGACTAAATACTGCCGTCCATCTTGACTAAAATATGCTAATAATTCGGGAATTTGAGAATGTTTACCCAACTGTTCTAGGCGTACTGCTTCCAGCTCAAATAACTCAGCAGCTTTCTGGATACTAGAAGTGCCTTGAACTTGGGGGTAGAATTGTTTAATAACACAGGGAGGTTTAGATGGTTTATACTCGTCAACAGCTAGAAAAGTGCGCCCAAATCCCCCTTGTCCAATAATTTTTTGGGCTCCGTAGCGATCGCCCAATAGCAGTTTATTCCCACATTTTTGACAAAATTTTGTATAGCCAGACGGGTTTTGGAATAGGCAATCAGGGTTTAGACACTGGCTCATAAAATATGCTTAGAGATTATAGATTAAAGCTCTCGATGCGATGCCAGCGGAGATGGTGTTTAATGTGAAACAGCAGAGTCAGGTAAGGACATCGCATTGCCTTTCATCGTATGAACTTAAGTCTGAAACCTTTGTATCTCTCGCTTTTATCCGAGGCCAGATCCCCCCTAGCCCCCCTTAAGAAGGGGGGAACCGGAGCGATCTCAAAGTCCCCCTTCTTAAGGGGGATTTAGGGGGATCTGGCCTCGGCAGTAAACAGCAATCTATGACTAAGTTGAGACTAATAAGCAATGCCTAAGTCCCCACTCAAAACTGCTTAAACTTTTGTCCCGCACTCAGGACAAAAGTTATTGGTCGAAACATTCTTCGCGCCGCAACTCGGACAATAAATCAACTCCGCAGATTGCAACTTGCTACGATCGGGCAAACCAACCATTTGAGCGTTGCTCTTACCTGGAACTACCATCGGATAGCAGTTTTCGTCCCTCGTCACCTTCACGTTCATCAGCACCGGGCCCTCGTGAGCGAGCATTTGGGCGATCGCATCTTTGAGTTCCTCCGGCCCTGAAACCAGCATCCCCTTCACGCCGTAAGCCTCAGCCAGCATCACAAAATCCGGCATCCCCACAGTCATGTTCGACGACGAATAACGCTCTCCGTAGAATGCCTGCTGCCACTGCCGCACCATGCCTTGCCAGCCATTATTTACAATCACAATCTTGACATTAATGCCGTATTGTGCTAGTGTTCCCAATTCTTGAATATTCATTTGCACGCTAGCATCGCCAGCAATACAAATCACTTGCTCATGGGGTAGCGCCATTTTCGCGCCCATCGCCGCTGGCACTCCGTAACCCATCGTGCCCAAACCAGCGCTCGAAATCCAGCGGCGCGGCCCGTTGTTCAAGAATTGAGCCGACCACATTTGATGTTGACCGACATCCGTCGTGTAGTAAGCATCCGGCGCTTGAGTACCCAACTCCGAAATCACCTCTTGCGGAGACAAAATGTCTGGGTAATGAGGCACAACTAACGGATAGTCCTGTTTCCACCGATCGATCCTGTGCAGCCATTCCCCTGTCTGTCCGGCTTTCCCCGAAACTCCAGTCTCCCGACAGCGGCGCAGCAAATCGAGCAAAACTTGGCGGACATCTCCGACAATCGGCACGTCAGGGCCGCGAGTTTTGCCCACTTCCGCCGGGTCGATATCGATGTGAATCACCTTTGCGCGCGCGGCAAACTCGTCTAATTTGCCAGTCACGCGATCGTCAAACCTCGCCCCCACAGCAATCAGCAAATCGCACTCGGTAACGGCAAAATTAGCGTAAGCAGTGCCGTGCATCCCCAGCATTTTCACCGACAAAGGATGGTTTTCGTCAAAGGAACCTTTGCCCATCAGCGTTGTCGTGACCGGCAATTGGAAAAGTTCGGCGAGTTCCTTAATTTCTTCGTGGGCCCCTGCCGCGATCGCCCCGCCGCCCACATAAAGCAAAGGACGTTTCGCTTCCTTCAGCAAGTGAATAGCTTGATTGATCTGCCGCGGATTTCCCTTCACCGTCGGCCGGTAGCCCGGAATTCTCACAGATCCGGGTTCTACGGGGAGATAGTCAAATTCCTCCAAACCTACATCCTTGGGCACGTCAACCAACACAGGCCCCGGCCGCCCTGTACTCGCGATGTGGAAAGCTTCAGCGACAATTCGCGCCATATCTCTGGGGTCGCGCACTACATAGGAATGCTTGACAATTGGCAGGGTAATCCCGTAAATATCAGTTTCCTGAAACGCATCAGTGCCGATCGCCGCACGGGGCACCTGACCGGTAATAATTACCATCGGGATCGAATCCATGTGGGCCGTCGCAATCCCCGTCACCAAATTAGTTGCGCCGGGCCCGGAAGTTGCGAAACAAACCCCAACTTGTCCGGTAGCGCGGGCGTACCCGTCGGCCGCGTGAGCCGCGCCTTGCTCGTGGCGCACCAGAATATGTTTGATAGCGCCAGTTTCTTCGGCGCGGTAGAGTTCGTCGTAAAGCGGCAGAATTGCACCGCCGGGATAACCAAAAATATGCTTGACGCCGTGGCGGATCAAGCTGTCAATCAGAGCAAATCCACCAGTTGCACGTCTGATGGTCACTTTAGTTTTTAGTTGCACAGAATTTCCTTCCTTAAACTAATTATGATTTTTAATGAAAGCTTTTATACTACTTTAATCTCAATTAATGAAACTATGGGATGAGAATTAAATAAAATCCACTTTCCATGACTGTTCTGGGATGGGCGTCCCGCCCGTCCTTTCTGGGCCCGACGCCCACCCCACAAGAAAAAAGGGAAATTATTTAATTGACGATCCTATGAAAATTTAACTTGTGAGATTTTACAAAAGATTTCGCGATCGGATAGGGTTCGCCCGATCGAGAAATTGTCGAACAGCAGAGGCAGAAAAAAACAGACGAAATCGCGGCTTCTATGCCGGTTTACCGCTATATGACGCTTGTATAGCATTCGCGATTCGGCATTGGACAAGAAAAACAATCGTTTCAGCAATTAAGAACGTCCCAATCATCAGGGCGGTTGCTATGTTATAGATCGATCGCGAAAAGAAAGCCCTCGATCCTATTCCCATTGGTGTCAACAATCACCTAAAACCCTTGATAAATCTTGTTTAGACGCGAGTATCTATGCCGCTGCCATTCCCGTTCTTAAGGGAAACTAAAGAGAATTCTCCTGTTCCCCCCCACTATCAGGGGATCTGGACAGTTATCGTCTAACAGTAGAGCGGTACTACATTTGACCTTAAGTTGACACCCATCCCCTCTTCTATCTTCCTTCTTCCTTCTTCCCTCTTCCCTCTTCCTTGCATCCGTTACATCCCGTACATTGCTCGTTGCCGAACTTCCTTCTTGGCAAAGTTCAGAGAACATCCTGAAAGACTTTGCGAGTATGTTTCCAAGCTGCCATACCCATCACCGAGACCAAAAAGCCCAAACTCAGCAACACGATCCGCAAGCCGAGGTCATCCGAGCCGACTGCTTTGCTGACAGCATCAGTCACCGGGCCAGTAATGGCTAAAGGCAGGCTCAGAGCAATATTAATCGCATTGTTTTCAAATCCAAAGACTTTACCCCGCATAGATTCTGGAGTTTTTTCTTGAATCAGAGCCTGCATCGGGCCGTTAATTAAGGAAGCACCAAAACCGAACAGAGCGCTCAATCCGAATCCCACCCATAACTGTCGAGTAAAGGCAAACATTGCTAATACAAAACCCATCATCAAGAAACCGATTAAAGGTAGAGGTTTGTGGTGCATTCGATGACCCCAGTGTCCCAAAAAGGCTGCGCCGAAGACCATTCCAATTCCCGCAGCAGCGAGTAAAAAGCCAAATTGAGTTTCTTTGAGACCTATTTTGCCTGAAAGCGCGATCGCCAGCACCTGAAGCGCCGCAAACACGGAATACAAAATCGTCAACTGCACCATCGCATTGCTGACAAGGTGATTGTGTTTCACATACCGCAAACCTTCCTTGAGGTCTTGCCAAGGATGGACGTTTTTGCCACTGCTGCCGACATGACCTTCTTTGATCTGCATGGCATAGATCAAACCTGCTGATATCAGGTACAACCCGCCCAGCAAAAACTCTTGAGAAGCCGATCCGAAGCTGTGTTTGACCCAACTAAACAGCGGTTCGCCGATCGTCATCCCGATAATAATCCCGCCCATTGTGGACGAGGCGAACAGAGCATTTGCTGACATCAGTCCCTCTCGCCCCACGGTCAGGGGGACGGCTGCCGCTTCTGCAGGAGCAAAAAATTGCGTTACAGTAGAGACCAAAAACGTCATTGTCAACAAAATGACAAAAGCTTTGGGCAAAAACGGTAAAGCTACAATCAACCCGGCTCGAATCACGTTGCAGGCGATCAGCATTTGCTTTTTGGAAAAGCGGTCTACCACGATACCGGCTGCGGAACCAAAGACGATCGCTGGCACGGTGTAGGCGATCATCACCGCTGACAGCATAGAATTTTCCGAATGCTGCCAAGAAACCGGCCAGGGTCGGTAGTCGCCGGTTTTCAGCAGAATAATCAGCAATACGTAAAAGATTTTATCCGCCACTTGGGCCAATAACTGACCCGTCCACAAGGCGAGGAAGGGGCGATTTCTCAGTAGGGCATCTAGCCCGCTGCGGTCAGGGGGAGGGCTGGCTGGGTGCATAGGAATAGTTTAACTGACCGCCTCTGGCAATTATAGTTTTCAGCAATACGTGCAAATCTGACGACATAGCAAAGCGGAAACTCGGAAAAATCCTGTCTCCTGGGTTCTTTTTCTGTTTTAGCAGATCGGCGGGCGACGACTGCTGCCGTCTTCTTAACTCTACCGCGATCGGCCCGACCCCAGAACCCGCGCCCCTGGAAAATCCGAGAATATTGTTAAAGGTTGGCGTGCATTTCATCGCGAGTACAAGATAGGGTAATATACTTGACAAAATACTTGCTGTTGGCCGTGATATTAAAAGATGTCACGCCGATTAAGTAATATAACGAAGGTACTAACTGTTAGGAGTGAAAAATTTGAAAAAGGTTGAAGCTATTATTCGCCCCTTTAAACTAGACGAAGTGAAAATCGCACTCGTCAATGCTGGTATTGTGGGGATGACTGTTTCTGAAGTTAGAGGTTTTGGCCGTCAGAAGGGCATGACAGAACGCTATCGCGGTTCTGAGTACACTGTTGAGTTCTTGCAAAAGCTCAAGGTCGAGATTGTTGTGGAAAACGATCAGGTTGACATGGTGGTTGATAAAATTATCGCGGCTTCCCGCACGGGCGAGATTGGCGACGGCAAGATTTTCATCTCTCCTGTAGAACAAATTATTCGGATTCGGACTGGGGAAAAGAACTTGGAGGCAATCTAAGATACTGGGGCATTGGGCATTGGGCAAACAGGGCATCGGGCATTGGTAATTGGTAATTGCCAACAAAAAACCTATTTCCTGTTTAGTTTTGATACCTAAGTGTCAATATCCAATGCCACAGTGACCCACTGTTTTGGCTTTCTTCTTCATGAGGGGTTGACAAGGTTCGCCATTTGTGGTATGAGAGCGTGGAAGGCTCGGCCGCGGTGAGAGTGCGATCGCTTGATATCCGGTGTCATTTCGGCAAAAGTCTGTTGCTGTGCGGGTACGCAGAAAATGGGATCGTATCCGAAACCTCCCGTACCGCGAGGAGTGTGCAGGATTTCGCCTCGGCAAATTCCTTCTACTTGCAAGGCAATTGTACCGTCGGGACGGGCGATCGCGATCGCGCAAACAAATTGTGCTTCCCGGTTTTGTTCGCTACCCAATTCTGCGAGAAGCCGAGAGATCCTGTCAGCATCGGTTTTCCCGTAGCGCGCGGAATAAATGCCGGGTTGGCCGTTGAGTGCATCTACCATTAAACCAGAATCATCGGCGATCGACCATTTGCCCGTTGCTTTTGCGACTTCAGACGCCTTCAAGCAAGCATTAGCAATAAAAGTTTCGCCTGTTTCCTCGATGTCCAACTCTTCCGGTTTGAGCTCCAATTTCCATCCCAAATCCTGAAGATAAACTTGCATTTCCTTGAGTTTACCCGGATTGCCCGTAGCGACAACTAGCAATTTGCGATCGGTCATTATTTCTATTAAAACTTACGGCTCCATATTAACAAACATATTGGGAAAATGGTTGCAACAAAATTCCTAAAATCTTATCAACATCTTGAATATAGTATTCAATCGGATCGATATAAACAGTAGTTTCCTCCAAAATCAAGAATTTCCAGTTAGTACCCGTCGTCACCGCGCCGTAAATGCGATCGACCTCAGTGTCTTGGTTTTGATTGAAACATTGGGCCGCTACCATTGCGGCTACGCATTGACCCAAACCGCCAATGATATCTTCCTTTTTGGCCTCAAAAATTGTTATAACCGGAGCACTGACGAACAATTGTTCTGGAGATCCGCTAATAATATAATCGCAAAATCCTTGCAAACCTCTTTCTGGATCGACAGTAAAATCCTTACCGGAAAAAAGAGAAACTCGTTTATTTAACAATCTCCGAACTTCGGCTAATATCGGGGCAATCAAAAATTCTGAGCGAGCTTTTTATGTGGAAATAAAAGTTGCTAGCGGTACATAATCAATCAGGATTGTTGTTAAAATTTATGATGGTGAAACTGGTTTTGTTTCGGCAAATAAATTGCGAGTTTCATCTAAGGTTAATCCAAAATCTTTTTTGACTCTCGCAAGGCTGAAATCGCTGTATGCCATCTTGTTTTATCCTAAAATTTATCTGAGATAGCAATAGTCTTTCATTGTGAGTAATATTTTTTTACCGCAGAGGGCGCAGAGGACGCAGAGAAAGAGAGATTTGAGATCGAGTCATCCGCGTTCATCTGCGTTTATCTGCGGTGGAAAAGTCCGATTAATTATGCGCCCAATTTTTCGCCCAGTTTAAGTTTTGCATGACTTCTTTCAATGTCGCTGCTTCTGAATACAGCCGCAACACTGGTTCGGTTCCGCTAAACCGAATTAACAGCCAGCTTCCGTCTGCTAAGCGGAATTTATATCCGTCAACTTTGTTGCAATCTACAACTGCTTTGCCGGCGATTTCTGTTAATGGTTGATTTTGCAGCAGCGACAGCAAACGCGACCTTTCTTCCATGTTTGCTAGGTGCAAGTCGATTCTGTCATACGCTGAAGTAAAGCTGGTTTCTTGTTGCAGTCTGCTGTAAATTTCGCTTAAGTCTTCCCCGGATTTGACCACTGCTTCTAATAAGTACAGGGCTGCCAGTAAAGCATCTCGTTCGGGGATGTGCGTACCGTAGCCAATTCCTCCCGATTCTTCGCCGCCGACTAAGACTTGGGTGGTTAACATTCGATCGGCTATATACTTGTAACCGATCGGCGTTTCAAATAATGGCAAGTCGTACAGTTTGGCAATTTTGGGAATTATGTCTGAACCGCTGACTGTTTTGATGACTTCCCCGGTCAAGCCGCGCCGTGAAGCTAAATGTTCGATTAATATGGGAATTAGGATTTGTGAGCTCAGAAAGTTGCCGCTAGAGTCAACTGCTGCAATTCGATCGCTATCTCCGTCAAATACAAATCCAATGGACAAACCAGAACTTTTTCGCTGGTGAGTTCGCATCAGCCGAAATAACTGCGACAGGTAGCGCGGCAAAGGTTCGGGTGCACCGCCGCCGAACAGCGGATCTCGATCGCTGTTGACTTCGTGTACTGTTTCTTCTAAAATTTGAGCTAGTCCTCCGGCTGCGGCCCCGTGCATTACATCTACAAATACTGTAATTTGGCCGCTGGCGATCGCTTCTTTAATCGCTTCAATATCTACCATTTCCCGCAAGGTTTTGCAGTAAGCCGGCCAAGGATTGAAATTATCCAATTTGCCGGGGTTTGCTGAAAGTGTCCCCGGATTTTCGAGTTTTTCTTCTATTTGTTGAGTAACTTCCGGCGAAACTGAACCGCCAAATCCGCCCTTGACTTTTAACCCTAAATATGCACCGGGATTGTGGCTGGCTGTCAGGACGATCGCACCCAAAGCATTTAGTTGTTTGGCAGCTAAACTGAAAGCTGGAGTGGGGGCGTAGGATTCGCTCAGCAGCACGTCAAATCCTGCGTTTTGGACGGCAACAGCCGCTGTGAAGGCAAATTCTTCAGCCAGAAATCGGCGGTCGTAACCGACAATTACGGTACCGCTGCTGCTATCGCTGCCGCCGGTTTGTGCGAGAACTTGTGCCGCTAAGGGAGCGACTAACGCTACGCGATCGAATGTAAAATCGTCAGCAATGATGCCGCGCCAGCCATCTGTACCGAATTTGATAGGATTCATTTAGTCACAAGTCATGAGTCACCCGTCTATTTTATGGGTTTATCAGTCGATCGTCATCTGATTTTAGATTTTAGATTTTAGATTTTAGATTGCGACTGCGGATGAATCTGGGGGCTAGTGACCAAATTGCTCGATCGCTAGCCACCAAGAAAAAAGTGAATGACTAATGACTAATGACTAATGACTAATGACTAATAACTAATGACTAAAAGAATGCCGGTTGGTGGCGGATCAAATTCAGGAATTCTTCGCGAGTTTTCTGTTCATCTTGAAACACGCCCAACATGGCACTCGTAACTGTCCAAGCACCGGGTTTTTGCACACCCCGCATCGTCATGCACATATGGCTGGCTTCCATTACTACAGCTACTCCCTGCGGTTCCAATATTGTCTGAACTGCTTCGGCAATCTGGCGTGTCAAACGTTCTTGCACCTGCAATCGGCGGCTGTACATTTCAGCAATTCGGGCTAATTTGCTCAATCCCACTACTTTTTGGTTGGGAATGTAAGCGACGTGAACTCTACCCATAAACGGCAGCATATGGTGTTCGCACATACTGAATACGCTGATGTCTCGTACCAGTACCATTTCGTTGTGGCCTTCGTCAAAGATAGCGCCGTTGAGGAGTTCTTCTAGGGATTGACTGTAACCGCTGGTGAGAAACCGCATTGCTTCTGCTACCCGTTTTGGGGTTTTGAGCAATCCTTCGCGTTCGGGGTCTTCTCCTACTCCCAGCAGCATTGTGCGAACGGCCTCCATCATTTCTTCCATGCCTACTTCTGATGGTTTGGGCACGCTGGATTCTTGACCGTGCGAGGAATTGCGATCGGGTCGAGTTGGGATGCGCGGGGTGTTGTTGTCTGCGGTTTGTAACAGTTTCATGCTGTCAGTCGAGAGTGAGTTCGAGCCATTGGAATCGGCGGAAGATGCAATTGTCATAACAAGTTGGTGTGAGGGTGAATCGATTTTAGATTTTAGATTTTAGATTTTCGATTGGGGGATATATAGCCTTTCTCAAAAAGGCGAGGTACGAATTTTGACCTGAAAAGGTTGACATTACAGGGTTTCTGTATACCTCATTTATCTGAGAACCGCTATAGCTAGAGATTCAAAGATTGTTGAATTCGAGAAAAATCGAGCAGTCTAAAATCTCAAGTTCACAAAACTCCTGCGTTGGACATGAGCGTGATTTCTTCAATTACTGCACTCGCTGGCAACTGAACTGCGTGCAGAATTGATTGGGCGACGATTTCTGGGGTTAACATGGCGGTGCGATCGAAGTCGGCGTCCACGGTGTCTGTGTCCCACATGGGAGTGTTGACAGAACCCGGACAGATTGCTGTGACGCGAATTCCGCGAGCCCGTTCTTCGGCGGCTAAGGTTTTAGACAAAGCCATGAGACCAAATTTACTGACGCAGTAGGCTCCCCAATTGGGGAAGGTTTGGCTGCCGGCGATCGAGGAAACGTTGATGATGATTCCCGATCCGCGATCGCGCATTGACGGCAAAACTCCTAGAATGCACTGCCAAACGCTAGTAAGATTGAGGTCTAGAACGCTCTGCCAGTCGGCTAGGGGCGTTTCCGTCAAGGAGCCGGTGTAGCCCATGCCAGCGCTGTTGACCAGGATATCTACGGCACCTAATTGAGCTGCGATCGCGCTGATGCTGCTTTGCACTTGCTCGAGTTTTGCCAAGTCTAAGGGATAAGCTTCTGCTTTCACTCCGACTTCTCTGGCTGCTGCGGCAACGGCTTCTAAGTTTTCCGACTCTCGGCTAACTAAGGCCAGATTTATGCCCTCGGCGGCGAACGCTAGAGCCGTCGCTTTGCCAATACCGCTGCTGGCTCCGGTAATCAGAGCCTGCTTTGTTGTTGGATGGTTCATTCAATGTCCTAATACTTTCCCTCGGCAACTCCCTACAGCGTTGCAGCCTTCTTCGGCAAATTAGACAACTGTCTGCTGCGGGCGATAACAGTTAATTATGAGATAAACATTAAGAACTGTTAAGCCGTGTCACCTGAGAAATTATAACACTGCTGACAGATCCGCAGAATAA
Organism: Microcoleus sp. M2_D5; assembly: GCF_036701935.1. Taxonomy (NCBI): domain Bacteria; kingdom Bacillati; phylum Cyanobacteriota; class Cyanophyceae; order Oscillatoriales; family Microcoleaceae; genus Microcoleus; species Microcoleus sp. M2_D5. The sequence continues at coordinate 59,139 of NZ_JAUBRP010000025.1, forward strand.
TGACCTGTGAGTTATGAGTTTAAAGTTAAGAATTTTTAACTCACAACTGATAACTCTGAATCGATCGGCTCAAGCCGCAATTTCAGTGAATACACCGATGTGGCGAAATTTTTGATACCGGAGATCGCGTCGCTGCTGACCCGTAAGCTGGGTTAGTTCTGCTAAGTTTTCTAACAAAGCTTGTTTGAGTATGGACGCAGCTTTGAGGGGATTCGAGTGAGCGCCGCCGATCGGCTCTGGTACTATTTGATCGAGAATGCCGAGGTTTTTCAAATCCCAGGAAGTGATTTTGAGAGCTTCTGCGGCCAAGTTAGCTTTACCAGAGTCTTTCCAGAGAATCGCCGCGCAAGCTTCGGGGGTGGCGACGGTGTAGACGGAATGTTCCAGCATCAACAGCCGCTCGCCGACACCGATACCCAATGCGCCGCCGGAACCGCCTTCGCCGATGACGGTGCAAATAATGGGAACGTCGAGGCGAAACATTTCTCGGAGGTTGCAGGCGATCGCCTCTCCCTGTCCGAGCTGTTCTGCTTCTAAGCCCGCCCAAGCCCCCGGAGTATCGATAAAGGTGAAAATTGGCATGGAGAAGCGATCGGCGTGTTCCATCAACCGCAGGGCTTTGCGGTAGCCGCCGGGAGCAGCCATGCCGAAGTTGCGGGCGATATTGTCTTTTGTGTCGCGCCCTTTTTGATGGCCGATGATGACTGTGGGACGCCCGTCTATGCGGGCAATTCCGCCGACGAGGGCCGGGTCGTCTCCGCCGCGCCGATCGCCGTGAAGCTCGATCCACTCGTCGCTAATTGCCTGAATGTAATCGAGGGTGCTGGGGCGGCGCGGGTGGCGGGCGAGTTGCAGCCGCTGCATGGGGGACAAGCTGCTGAAAATTTCTTGTCGCAGTTGGGCTGAACGCGCTTCGAGTTTGCGAATTTCGTCGGTGACATCGACGCTGTTTTCTTGAGCGAGTTCGCGAATCTGGTGAATTCGGGTTTCGAGTTCGGCCAGGGGCTTTTCAAAATCTAAGAGTAAGGGTTTACGGTCTGGGTTTGGCACGCTGATAATTTCTATAAGGTTTTAAGGTGAAAGTCGATCGACTATTTTCCGATCCTACCCTGTCAGGGGATGCTGAAAAAGAGAGGAAATTTGGAAATTTTGAGTTTTAAATTTTGTATGATATCCAAGTCAGTCACATCATCATTATCATATAGCGCGAGCTTCCCGATCGCGCTGCACTCCCCCAAATATTGTTCCGATGCCAAATAAAAAGTCAACTATTAAATTTTCAAATTTAACAGTTGACTTTTAACATCAAACTGACATTAATAAAGGTCTGAAACCGTGCTTGACAGAAATCTGACCGATTTGCTCCATCTTTTCCACAGTAATTTGATTCCGTCCCCAAGAAAAATTGGTATACATTTTTTCAAATTCCAGCAGCATTGATTCAGCAAAACAGGCAAACAACTGTCGGCCCGGCACATCCATATTGACAATCTTCATGATTTTCCACTCAATATCGAGGGAATGCTCCACAATGCCACCATTGAGTACGTAAATTCCCGGATGCTGAACCTGAGTTGCCAAATTTTTCGGATAGCCACCGTCAATCAATAAACATGGTTGCTTCAATGTCTTAGGGTCAATTTCTACTCCCTTGGGCATACTGGCTACCCAGACTACAATATCCGCTTGGGGCAGGGCTTCTTCCAAGTCCATAATTTTCCCTCGCCCCAATTCCGATTGCAAATCTTGCAATCGTTCTTTGTCGCGGGCGATGAGCAACAATTCTGCTACATTTGTTTTAACATTGAGCCAGCGACACACCGCACTGCCAATATCCCCAGTAGCACCGCAAACCGCTACAGTGGCTTTTGAAAGTTCAATTCCCAATTTTGGGGCTGCTTCTTCTACTTGGCGGCAGAGGATGTAAGCCGTGTGAGTGTTACCAGTGGTGAAGCGTTCAAACTCCAACTTGAGATTGCGAATTTGCTTAATTTGCTGCAAGTTGAAAGTCTCAAAAATGATCGAAGAAAAGCCGCCCAAAGCAGTGATGTTAATCCCGTTTTTTTGAGCGTGTGCCATCGCATTAAGGATTTTGCGAGTAGCTGCTTTAATCCGGCGAGTTGCTAGCATTTCTGGCAGAAAACAGGACTCGACATAGCGCCCTTCTATTTTTTGTCCAGTGATGCTTGTTACCGTGATCTGATCGACTATTTGGGGCGGTGCGCTGCACCAAAAATCTAGACCTTGATCGCCATATTCTGGATAGCCCAGCTCGTTAGCTACTGATTGGGCGTGTTCTAAGCTGGTTAAGTGACCGATTAGACCAAACATTAAGTTGTCAAATGAAGGAAGATTGAAAAGGGAAGATGGAAAAGGGAAGAGGGAAAATGGGAAGATTAAAAATTTATATTTTAAAATGAGGTATCCCATTTTTATTTTTTAATTTTTAATTTTTTTCCCATTCCTTATGTCCGAATTAACTAGGCTGCTAAGCCTTGTGCTGACATCCGCATGATATCGCGGTTGTTAAAGCCTATGTTGCCTAGGGCTTCGCCGTAGGCAATCATAAAGTCTTCGATTAAAGCGTCTTTTTCCATTCCCAAGACGCGGGCATCGTCTGCGACAGAGTTTAGCAGTCTCCAGATGATAGGCAGGTTTTGGCGGTTGGCCGCTTCGAGTTCGGCTTTGGATTCCTCAAAGTGAGCTTGCAGCCAGACTTCCCCAAAGTTGAGGTGGGTGTATTCTTCTTTGACGACGCCTTCGGTGATTTTGCGAGCAAAGTCATCGGCGACGGGGATGTAGATGTTGTAGGCTGCGATCGCAAAACACTCGATAATTAGCGATTGAATCAGCAAGCAAGTTACAATCTGACCTTGGGCCGCGGCCGTCTGGAAGTTTCTGTGCAATTCCGAAAAGAACTCTTTGGCAAATGCCATGTCGGGCGTGACTTTTAGATTCCGGCCACAAGCTTGGAAGCCTTTCATGTGGCGGTTCTCCATCTTGGACAACCCAACTAACTCTGCTTTTTTGTCCGCCAACAGTTCGGCCAGTGTCAGGTAATTATCGTGAGCTTCTTGTTCGCCTTCAATCACAATGGCGTTGATGCGGCTGTAAGCATCTTTGTAAGTTTCGGTTTGAAAGTCAATTGTTGGGCTGGCCTCAAGCTGGGGCATAGATATGTAGTCTCCTTATATAAGCTTGCGGGATGTTGGGAAACCCCTTTAAAATGGGGGGTCAGTGACAGTACACTTTACCTATTTTGAACGCACCCCATCTAAATCACAGATTATAGCTGAGGATGCTTTCGACAAAGAACTTTTCTTTGACGTTCCGGGAAAAACTGGCGTCAAGCGTGCGTGTTTGCCGGACTTTTGCCCTCGAACACTCCAGAAAGACTATCGCTAGAATGCTATCTATTTACTAATTACTTGAATTAGTCGTTAGTCGATCTTTTGCCCGGAAATAGATGATAGAAATACGGTCTATGTCTCCACCTTTGAGGGTTTTACAGTACCAACTCTATCTATAACATTATATCCTAATCACAACTTCCTCCCTAGGTACTCCTTCTTTCCCTCTACTACTATTATGTTCTTGTATGGGAATCTGGGAGGCGATCGGGTTGGAGAACGTCACAGGCTTATTATTTTAGGTTAATTCACAAATTTATGGGTAAATCCTTTGACAGGTCTCATGCGCTGGAACTGCTGAGTTTTATTGTGTTGCTGGCGGGTGCTGCGCTGGTGCTGCTGCCACTGGCTGCTGTATTTTGGGTTTCACTATCACCATCTGGTGTCGGTGTCAAGGCTGCAGGCCTGACTTTTGCAAACTATCAGGAGGCTTGGCGACGGGGCAATTTTTTGTTGGCATTCCTTAATTCTACTCTAGTGGCGATCGCAGTGACGGGTTTTCAGGTTGTAACTTCTGCTTTGGCCGGTTACGCCTTGGCCAGGCTGAAGTTTCGCGGGCGACAGGCAATTGTGTTGGGGGTTTTGGCAACCCTGGTAATTCCGTTTCAGCTTTTGGTGATTCCGATTTTCTTGGTTTTGAAGTGGGGCCATCTGCTGAATACCTACGGGGCGCTGATTTTGCCGACGGCGGCTAACGGTTTTGGGATTTTTCTGCTGCGCCAGTATTTTATGACTGTTCCCGTGGAGTTGGAGGAGGCGGCAATGCTGGATGGGGCTAACCGCTGGCAGGTTTTGTGGCAGGTGATGTTACCTTTGGCCCGCCCTGCTTTGGTGACGCTGTTTTTGTTTACCTTTATCGGCGAGTGGAACGATTTGTTTAAGCCGCTGGTGTTTACGACGCGGCCCCAGTTGCGGACTGTGCAGTTGGTTTTGGCTGAGTTTCAGGAACAGTTTACTAGCAGTTGGCAGTTGTTGATGGCGGCGGTGGTAATTGGAACTGTGCCGGTGGTGTTGCTGTTTTTGGCCGGTCAGCGCCAGTTTATTCGGGGGATTGCGGCGACGGGGATTAAGAATTGAGTTTGAGATGCTTCCCAATAAAGTTTGTAGTCATTTGTGCCACCATTCTCAAGAACAGGCATCTTGCCTGTTCCACAAATACTAAATATTCTTGTGCAACAGGCATCTTGCCTGTTGCTAACGGGGATTAAGAATTGAGGTGGAAATGCTTGGCAATTAAGTTTGTAGTCATTTGTGCCACCATTCTCAAGAACAGGCAAGATGCCTGTTCCACAAATACTAAATGTTCTTGTGGAACAGGCATCTTGCCTGTTGCTAACATTGGTTCCAGATGTGAGTTTGTAGTCACTCGGCGATTGAAATAGCTACTATACAAACGAAGTTCACTTTAACTAGACTAAGATATAAAGGGGATATTAAAGCTGTATTATGTGAATCTATGCAGAAGCTCGGTTTTTTTTTTATTTATCGTATCTTTTGTACCGTGGTTAGTAGTCTTATTTATTGTACCCTTCCTGCCGCTGGACATTACGCAAAAAACTACTTTATCTGTCGTTTTGGCTGTTGGGGCAGAAGTTTGTTTTTGGCTGAGTGTGGTTATATTGGGAAAAGAAGTAGTTACAAAATATCGGCGTTATTTGAATCCTCGCTATCTTTGGAAAAAAATCAGAAATTTTCACCGCCGATGAACAGGAATACACGCCGATAATAAGCCGGGAGGTTGGCATTTATCTGCGGTCAAGGTTGAGCTATTCGCTGAAAATTTGCAAGCGAATAGAGCGTTCTCCGTCTCCGAAATCCACTTCAATCTTTTCTCCCGAAAGACTGTCCAAGCATCCCAAAAGCAAGCGCAAATTGGGTGTGCTTGCTCCTGTATCCACGTACAATCTATCTGCCAAACTGCCTAAACGCTTCCAAATCGTGTAGAGTTTGACTACTGTTTGTTCTAGCTGTGCGGCTTGTTTTACAACGTCGGCGGTGGTTCCCAAACAGCCTACTCGCAAAGATTCTTCTAAGGCCATTTCCATGTCTAAATGAGACTGATTGAGAGCTTGCACTTGGGCGGCGGCGTCGAGATATTTTGATAAGTTCTTGGCGTCGGATGTTAGCTGTTTGACAGTATCTAAGTCGGGATTTTCTGCTACTTCTTTTTGAATTTCGCTTTGGTGAGATGGGGAGAGTTTCTCCATTTCTTTGACTAAAGGAGCGAGGTAGCGGGAAGGTAGAGAACCTGTAGATGCTTTTTCTTTGACTTCTTCTGGCAATAAATCTGAGTTCATTGCCATCCATTCGTCGGAGAGTTGTTTGACTTCGCGGCGGGTGATGCGATCGCCACTTGCTGCGGCATCTGTTACCATTTGCTGCACTTCGGGTGATGCTTTGGCCGTTTCTACAAAGGCTCTTTTGCTGAAGTTTCTAATGGAATCTGGGTCTAAATCTCCTTGCTGGATCAGAGTGTCGGCACTATTAGCTAATTCTATCAAAGAATACGCTTGACTTTTGCCAATTTCTCTTTCTTTGAGCCAGTTCAAAAACCCTGTGCCGCGTCCTTCGCCGCCTTTTTTTTCTCTGTCTCGGACTGTTCGGAGAATGCGTCCCCGCCAAATGTCGGTTTGCAAGTCGAAGCGATCGCACACTTTCCAGGCATTGTCAACCTGATTTTCAAAATCAAACTCTGGTATTTGTTCGTCTTCGGGGTCTGGCAATTGGAAATTGATATCGGTAAAGCCGTTGAGGGCTTCTGCAAGTTCTGCGGGATTTAGGGGGACTTCAGCCATTAGGAAAAATTTGTGTAGTGCAACAGCCGGTTTAATTGGGAACTTGCACGGGTTGACAGTTGAGACGCTATATGTAGCGGTAAGGTAGGCAAAATTTACCTACTAATAGAGCTTTTGTGCAAGTCATATCATTATTGCACGATGGGGGGCGATCGGGCGATCGCTACCTGTACAAAAAATCTTCTCCGAGAGTGGGCGCACAGCGTCGCAACAATCAAAAAGTCTGTGGCACAGATAGTCGGATATTTTGCAGCAAGAACCACTAACCGGATAGTTAAAGGAACTAATTACCAACTACAGCGGCGATACTTTATCGCGTTCAACCTCCTCGCCTGGAGTCGTTTTGCCGTTCAAAGTTGTGCCATCATGGGGCAGATTTTCTAATCGATCGCGCTTTTTAAAGCGATCGCGAGCCGAGACAACCACCACATACAGAACCGGCACTATAAACAAACTCAAGACAGTAGAAACAACCATCCCCCCCGCGATCGCATTCCCCAGCGATCTACGACTTGCCGCCCCCGCACCTTCCGGGTTAATTAGGGGAGCAATCCCCAAAATAAATGATAAAGAAGTCATCAAAATCGGTCGTAAACGCTCTTGAGAAGCCTCAACTGCTGCCTTAGCAATTGAATATCCCTGCTCCCGCAACTGGTTAGCAAACTCCACAATTAAAATCGCATTTTTACTCGCCAATCCAATCAACATCACCAAACCAATCTGGCAATAAACATCATTCGCCAAACCCCGCAGCGACTGAGCTAAAAGAGCACCTAAAATCGCCAGAGGTACCGATAGCAAAATAATGAAAGGATCGACATAATTTTCGTACTGAGCAGCCAAAACCAAGAACACAAAAATCAGCCCCAAACCAAAAATAATTGGTGCTTGACCCCCCGACTCAATTTCTTCTAAAGAACTCCCCGACCATTCATAGCCAAAACCCGACGGCAAAACTTCAGCCGACACCTTTTCCATCGATTTTATCGCCTGTCCCGAACTCGCTCCCGGAGCCGGAGAGCCACTAATTTCAATTGACCTATATAAATTGTAGTGGTTAACAGTTTGCGCTCCCACCACCGGAGTTATCTTCACCAAATTGCTCAAAGAAATCATTTCATTTTTTCCAGAGCGGACATACAATTTCCCAATATCTTCAGGATTATCACGAAACTGTTTATCTGCCTGAACATACACCCGATAATTGCGCTGCTGCAGATTAAAATCATTCACATACTGAGAACCAAGAGCCGTTTGTAACGTACTGAAAACATCATTAATGGGAATATCTAGAGCCTTAGCTCGATTGCGGTCAACCTCCACAAGTAACTGAGGCGTATTCGCAGCAAACGTACTAAATACCGCCTGCAATCCTGGCGTCTGATTCGCCTGCTTTAAAATCCCGCCCATCGCCTGAACTAGAGAATCTAAACCGCTGTTCCCTTTGCGGTCTTGCAATTGAAATTGGAAGCCACCAAATTGACCTAAACCTTGAATAGCCGGCGGATTCACAGGGAAAATTCTCGCTTCTGGAATCGCGAAAAACTTACCCCGCAATTTACCAATAATCGCTTGTACGGTTTGAGCTTCACCTTTCCTTTCTTTCCAGGGTTTAAGGGTAGTAAATATAATCCCCTGGTTGGAACTATTACCACTAAAACCAAAGCCACCTACAGAAAAAGTTCCCACAACTTCAGGAACTTTGAGGATTTCTTGTTCAACTCCGTCCATCACCTGCTGGGTGTATTGCAGCGAAACGCCTTGAGGCCCTTGAATAATTGTCAGAAAATAGCCCTGGTCTTCCTCTGGGATAAATGCGGTGGGTACTGCTAAATAAAGCCAAGCCGTAAATCCCAGAGAAGCAATAAACAACAGGGTAACAAGGGTTTTAAATCGTGTTAAGAATATTAAGGAATCTCTATATTTCTTTTGCGTCCAATCCAGAAAAATATTAATGCGGTTAAACACCCAGCCCAACGGGCCGCCAAACTTCTTACCTGGGCGCAGTAATATAGCGGCAAGTGAGGGAGTAAGAGTAACCGCCATAAAGGTAGAAAGCAGCACGGAAAAAGCAATTGTTAAGGCAAATTGTTTATAGAGTGCTCCCGTTGTCCCTGGGAAAAATGCCACGGGTACGAACACGGCCATCAATACTAAGGAAGTGGCTATTACAGCACTAAAAAGTTCCCGCATTGACTCGGAAGCTGCTTGGCGGGAATTCATACCTTGGCGGACTAGACGGTCAATATTTTCGACTACGATGATCGCGTCATCAACCACTAAACCTGTTGCTAAGGTAAGACCAAATAGAGACAAACTGTTAATTGTAAATCCGAAAGCTTTGATAAAGGCAAATGTCCCAATCAAGGAAATGGGAATTGTGATGGTGGGAATAATCGTAGTGCGCCAATCTTGCAGGAAAACAAAAATAACTATCACCACTAGCAAGACTGCTTCAAACAGAGTTTTGACTACTTCTGCCATTGACTCTTGGACAAATTGAGTCGTATCTAGTGCGGTTCTATGTATCACCCCTGGAGGGAAGTTTTTCGCTAATTTCTCCATTTCTGCTTTGACGGCTTGGGCAACATTTAGAGCATTACTTCCGGGTAATTGGTATATCCCTAAACCCACAGCGTCATTAGCTCGGAATCGCAGGAAAGAGTTATAATTTTCGGCTCCTAATTCTGCTCTACCGACATCTTTTAACTTAACTAAAGTTCCATTTGCTTCGCTTTTAATAACTATGTCTTCAAATTCTGTGGGGCTTTTGAGACGACTTTCGGCACTCAAATCTATCTGATACATTTGCCCTTCTGGGGCGGGTTCTTGACCAATTCTTCCTACTCCAACTTGCAAGTTTTGTTCGTTAATTGCTCTTGTTACATCTTGCATTGTTAGATTACGGGCCGCTAATTTATTGGGGTCGATCCACAGGCGCATAGCATAGCGTCTTTCCCCAAAAATTCGCACGTCCCCAACGCCTTTTACTCTTTTTAAAGTATCTGCTAAATAGAGGTCGGCGTAGTTGCTTAAAAATATGGTATCGTATTCTTTATTTTCGGTAAATAATCCTATAGCCAGCAGCAAGCTGTTAGATTGTTTTGTAACTGTAACTCCTGTGCGTTGTACGGCATCTGGGAGTTGTGGTTGAGCGACTGCAACTCGATTTTGCACATCGACGGCGGCGATATCTTTGTCGCGGGAAGTATCAAAGGTGGCTGTAATGGTGCTAGTTCCACTGTTAGTGCTACTGGAAGTTAGATATTTCAGTCCTTCAATGCCGTTGATTTGCCTTTCTAGGATGTTTGTTACCGCATTTTCGACAACTTCAGCATTCGCACCGCTATAGTTGGCTGTGACGTTGATTTGGGTGGGGCTGATGTCGGGGAAGCGTTCGATCGGCAATGTGGGAATGCTGATTGCGCCTACCAAGATAATAATTAAGGCGCAGACGCTAGCAAAGACTGGTCGTTTAATAAAGAAATCTGCAAACATTATTTGGGTAATGGGTAGTTGCGGATGGCTAATGAGTAATTGCTAATACCAATTCTCGCCTTGTCTTGCAACAATGATGAGTGTGGGTTTTTTTACGCTCACTATTCTGCACCGGTGCGTCGCTCAAAGATTGTGGATATTATTTAAGATTTAAGGGTGGCGGCGCACCCTACAGATACAGTTGCATGAGTTTTGAGAATTAGTATGATTTACCGGATATTGTAGGGTCGTGCCCCCGTGCCGACCCCCATCCAGAAGGGATCGGGGCAGGGCAGCCACGGGGGGCTGCCCCTACAAGAATGAAATAGCCTTACTTAAAAAGGGGGAAAATAACTGGAGGTTGCATATTAATTTTTGCCACTCACTGGTAGTTTTTTCCCTTCGCCTTCTCCTGCCTCTTGAGCCATAATGGGAGCGCCGTCTGTCAAGTTAAGGATGCCTGCGGTAACAATTTTTTCGCCGGATTGCAAACCTTCGATAACTTGATAATTATTCCCCTGAATGGCTCCCAATTTCACGGACTTTTGCCGCGCTACTAAAGGTGGCATTCCAGGTTTTGGCTGTTCCGGCTTTTGAGCTGTGAAGACAAAAGTTTCCCCACCTAAACGAGTGACTGCTGTGACTGGAACTAAAATTCCGGGGTTCTGTTTCCAGATGACTTTTGCTTTTACAAACTGGAGATTAAGCAGTTCGCCGGTGGGGTTGGGAAAGGTGGCTTTAGCTAAAATTGTTTGGGAATTGGCGCTGACGTTGGGGGAGATAAAGCTGATTTGACCGATCGCGATCGCCTTACCTTGAGCGTCGAGCATTTGTACTGGCAGCCCTAAGCGTAATTGAGGCTGCCGTTCCAAAGGAATTGATAACCGCAAGTCTAGCAATTGGTTCTCTGTCAGGGTGGCAATGGCGTTGCCTTTTTGCAAGTAATCACCTACTTTCACTGGTATGTCGCCGATGACTCCTGCGAAGGGGGCGATGACAGCAGTTTCTTGCAGTTGTACTTCAAAGCCGCGCACTTGAGCGGCGGCCTGGGCAACTTGCGCTTCTGCTTGATCGAGCTGTTCTTGGCGGGTGCCGTTGGCTAACTCGGCTAATCTGCTCTTGGCTTGTGCGACTTCTGCTTCAGATGCAGCTATTTCCTCTGGGCGCGAACCGTTTTGCAGTTGCCGCAAAGCTTGCCGCTGCTGTTGCAAGGCTGCTGTGCGCCGATCGATCTCGGCTTGTCTGTTCTTTTGCCGCTGCTCGAACCGCCTTTGAGCTTCTCGGAGGTTGGCTTTGGCGGTGCTTTCTTTTTGGATGTATTCCTGGAGGGTGTTTGCAGATGTTGCACCTTCTTTTGCCAATTCCTGGTATCTGGCCAACTGCTGGCTGGCTAATTTTGCTTCGGCTGTGCTTGCCTCTATTTGCGCTCTTGCTTGGGCGATTTCTTCTAAGAGGCTACCTGTTTGGGCATCGGCGAGGTCGGCTTCAGCTTGGCTAACGCGGGCTTGGGCTTGACCAATTTCTTCTGGCCGAGAGCCCGATCGCAGTTGGGCGAGGTTGGCTTGGGCTTGGGCGACTTGGGCTTGAGCTTGGGCGATTTCTTCGGGCCTGGCTCCTGCTTGCAATTCGGCTAAGTGGGATTGAGCGCGGATCAGGTTGGCTTGAGATTGCCTCAAGTCAGCTTGGGCGCTCTCGCTTTTCATGCGGGCGATGGCTTGTCCTTGATTTATGAAGTCGCCGGATTGGACAAAAATCTCCGTGACTAGCCCTTCTGCTTCGGGTTTGATTTGTACCGAACGCTTGGCTTCTAAGCTGCTAACAAATTCGGAAGCATCTTCGACTGAGCTGGTTTGTACGGCTGCGATCTTGACTGGTATGCCTGGGGGTTGGGCTGCTGCTGCCTGTTGCGGTGCGCGATTCTGGCCTGATTGCCAGGAGTACCAGCCGAAACCTGCTGCGCCTGTGGCGATCGCGATCGCGGCAATTAGGGGCCAGCGCGCTCGCGGTTTAGCAACAGGTTCCGGGCGATCGACAACGGCGGGAAAATCCTCTGGTAGATCGCTGTCTGCATCGGTTGGGTGCAGTTCGGGTGTGGCAGGTTTTTGCTCTTGTGTTTCAACGACGGATTCTGGGGATTTAGAATAACTCATGGGCAGCACCACTTAGATTTTTTTTAACTTCTGACTGAGACTTGGGCGAAATCTTTGATTCTCCGGCGTTCCCCTCCAACAAGGGGGAATAATGACAAGGGATTTTAAACAGGATGGAATCGGGAAAGTCTCTTTTTAATGGGGCTGGGGTATGTGCAGGCTTTTAGTCTCATCACAGTTAGCCAAGCCTGGGAGTGATTATTTTTAGGAAAGCTTCTTGTTATTTCTCAAAAGTTACGATGGCAGGAATGATTGCACATCCTTCTTATGAGTCACCTGAGTGGGTGAGTTGGAAGGATTTTCCCTTGGATTCAGCGGATTCAGCGGAGGTTGGGGAGTCACGCACTCGGGCGATCGCGCTTTTTTCCTTGGCTAGTTGCTCGGTTAACCACTCTATCTCTGACGCCAGCACTGACTTGCAGCGATCGCGAGAGGCAAATTGATAGTCGTCGGTTAGTGGATATTCGCTCTTGAGGCTTTCGATGTAGTCTTGCCTGGTGTAACAGGCTCGCAAGCGGTGTTCCAACAATTTCAGCCGTTCTGCGGGTTCTAAGTCGCCAAAAAAGAAAAACTTGATTTGGAACCGGGAACCACTGTTAACCCAGCTTTCTTGAGGGTGTTCGAGCATTTTTTGCCGCCACAGTTCGCGCCCTTTGGCGGTAATTCCGTAGATTTTGCGCGGACAGCCCGCATCTCCGGCTTCTTCGGCTATTACCGAAATCTCCCCTCGCTCTTCCAAGCGTTTCAGCAGCGGGTAAATCGCTCCATAGTTGACGCTGATGCAACTGCTCATAAACAGCTCCAGTTTTTGCTTTAGCCGATAGCCGTGCAGGGGTTGCAACTGTAGCAGTCCAAGGGCTGATAATTCAAGCATTTATATCAATTTGATATTATAGTCTGGATTATATCACTATATCGGACTCAAGGGCGATCGGGTCAATCGATTTTAGATTTTAGATTTTAGATTTTAGATTTTAGAGGCGACCCGACGGATAAATGCGGGGGACGCAAGGATTTTAGATTTGGGATTGATTTGCGCGAGATAAATCACGTGGCGGGTACCACCTTTGAAATTCCTGGTCAATTCCTAGTTTCAAAGAAAATTGATTATTAAATGTGTATTTAATAAATTTTGTCAATCCCCTTAAGATATATTTTTTAATATCCAGAGTGAATTCTCTTGTGGAACAGGCATCTTGCCTGTTGTTGAGAATGCTGCAATATCTCAGATTTCTGCCACATATCTCTTCTTGGTAAGAGGATCAGAACTTTTATTAGTAGGGGTTGGTTGAATTTTTAAACCCAGACACACTTTAGTATTTATTTATTGAACATTGATTGCAGTCACTGTTTTTTTGTATCTAATACTCCTCTTATTATTAAGTATTGCTGCGAAAAAACAGTTTGTTTTTTTTCCAATCGCCCTGTTTGTAATCTACGGATATGTGAAATATTTGCTCTTTAGTAAGGCATAAAAAAAAGCAACGCACCCTATGGATACTTAAAGCCAGATGTTGTGTTTCGGTTCGCAATCATCCTCAAAAAGGAGTTTTAAGGAGAAGTTTCCCGATTGTATGCTATCACTATGAATGACATAAAGAGAGGAATTTATCTGGATCGTGAAACCCAATTTAACGCCCTGTAATTAATTGAAATAGCAACCCAAAAAGCATCACACTCAAGAAAATAACACCTCCGACAATTAAAATTAAACCCAATAACAGCGCCGCCACAAATAGCCAATCGGCTTTTTTGCCTTGTTCAGGGGAACCTAAATGAGCATCCAGCAATTCTATATTTTTGACATTAGCTTTCCAAGCAACATCCAACAAATCTCCTGCTACCGGTACAGTACCAGCAACTGTATCAAATACGATATTAGTTGCCATTTTTACTAAAGTCTCTTGAGGCACTCCCATCTGAGCGGATTTGAAGACAACATAGCCTGCAAAAATTGAACTGATTAAATCGCCGCCGCCCGGTATAAGTCCCAGTATCGGATCGAGTCCGATGCGGTATTTTGTGCCGGGAATGGGAATGGCGTTGTCTAATAAATGGCTGATCCGGCGGAGTCGGCGCAAGGATGCAATATGAGATGGGCTGGGAGTATTTGGGGAGGAATTTTGTAGGGGAGAACGAGACATTTAGATTACTCCTGATTGCAATACAATATTCATTCCGGCTTAAATACCGCTTTTATATCGCGGGCGGGGGCGGGTTGATGAGATTGTCGATTATTGGCAATTATTTTTGGTGAACCCGCCCCTACAAAATTTAACATCATACAAGTCCGAATACAGAGAAACCCGGTTTCTGTTCAAAACCGGGTTTCTTGCTTCTAGCTGGGGGCTTTTAATTTAGCCTGTTATTTGTTGCCTTCTGTGAAGTCGGCGTCAATCACGTCGTCGCCGCCGCCATTTGGGCCGCCGTCTCCATAGCCGCCGGGGCCGCCGGGGCCGTCAGTTGGGCCGCCTGCTTGCTGGTACAGGTTGCTGCTGACAGCGTAGAATGCTTGCTGCAACTCTGTTGTTAGGGTTTTGATGCGATCGTCATCTTCACTCTCGATCGCGGATCGCAAGTCTTTAAGCAGCCCTTCAATCTTAGTTTTGTCATCAGCGGGAACTTTATCGCCCAATTCTGCCAACTGCTTCTCGATTTGATAGGCTTGAGAATCAGCTTGGTTTTTGCGATCGATTCTTTCGCGACGTTCCTTGTCAGCAGAAGCATTCGATTCGGCTTCCTTCACCATGCGCTCGACTTCATTGCTGGGCAAAGTAGAAGCACCAGTAATGCTAATCGATTGCTCCTTGCCAGTACCTTTATCCTTAGCAGCTACATTCAAAATACCGTTAGCATCGATATCGAAAGTAACTTCAATTTGAGGTACGCCACGGGGGGCAGGTGGAACTCCATCTAAGCGGAAGGTTCCCAAATCCTTGTTATCATTCGCCATTTCCCGTTCGCCTTGCAAAACGTGAATTTCCACGTTTGTTTGACCGTCTACAGCAGTCGAGAAAGTTTCCGACTTCTTGGTAGGAATAGTGGTGTTGCGGGGAATGATTTTGGTCATCACGCCGCCCAAGGTTTCGACGCCTAGAGACAGCGGAGTAACGTCGAGCAACAAGATGTCTTTGACTTCGCCGGAGAGTACGCCGGCTTGAATTGCTGCACCGACTGCGACCACTTCGTCCGGGTTTACAGTTTGGTTGGGGTCTTTGCCGAGGAGTTTTTTGACCAGTTCTTGCACCGCAGGAATGCGGGTAGAACCACCAACTAAGACGACTTCATTAATTGCAGATTTGTCTAATTTGGCGTCGCGGATCGCATTTTCTACGGGGATGCGGGAGCGATCGATCAAATCGGAACAGAGTTCTTCAAACTTGCCCCGCGTCAAAGTCGTGTCCAAGTGTTTTGGCCCGTCTTGAGTTGCGGTAATAAACGGCAGGTTGATTTCTGCTTGGGTAACGCTCGAAAGCTCAATCTTGGCTTTTTCAGCAGCTTCCGTCAGGCGTTGCAGTGCTTGTTTGTCTTTGCGGAGGTCAATTCCTTCGGCTCTTTGGAATTCGTTAGCGATGTAATCGACGATTTTTTTGTCGAAGTCGTCACCGCCGAGGTGAGTGTCTCCAGAAGTTGCTAGCACTTCAAACACGCCGTCGCCTACTTCTAGAATAGATACGTCGAAAGTACCGCCACCTAAGTCAAATACGAGGATGGTTTCGTTGCTCTTTTTATCTAATCCGTAAGCTAAAGCTGCTGCTGTAGGTTCGTTAATAATCCGCAGCACTTCTATACCGGCAATTTTTCCCGCGTCTTTCGTAGCTTGGCGCTGGGAGTCGTTGAAGTAAGCGGGAACAGTAATTACCGCTTGGGTGACAGTTTCGCCGAGGTATTTGCTGGCGTCTTCTACGAGTTTGCGGAGAACTTGTGCAGAAATTTCTTCTGGGGCAAATTGCTTGCCGCGGGCGGGACAGTCTAGTTTGAGGCTGTTGCCCACTTTGAGGACTTTGTAGGAAACTTCAGTGGTTTCATGGGCTACTTCATCAACCCGACGCCCGATAAACCGTTTTACTGAGTAAAAGGTGTTTTCGGCGTTCATCACGGCTTGACGCTTGGCGATTTGTCCGACAAGTTGATCGCCATTTTTAGCATATGCTACTACAGAAGGTGTGGTGCGACCCCCTTCGGCGTTGGCTATGACGGTGGGTTTGCCGCCTTCCATAACTGCGACGCAGGAGTTTGTCGTACCTAAGTCAATTCCAACTACTTTTCCCATAGGGGTGTTCCGGCTCCAATCTCTACAAAATTTTGGTGTTTTATCTGTGCGATAGTCTGGTTATTCAGGACTGCGATTTTACCTCGCGGTTTACGGGTAGTGAGTCCTGCTTTAATACAGTCTTCGATAGGGTGCTGATCTCTATACTGCGGGCGGTAGACCTTGCGATGAAGGGGTATTTACCGAACCTCTTGGGGGACGGTTGCATCCGTGAGGCTTGCACCGCTACAGTTGTTGACTGCTTTGCTTTTCTTTACTCTTCCCAATGTACGGTGTGCGATGGATTCGGGTATTGTGGCAAACCGTATATGTTGTGTTGTATTTGCCGTCTTTGTTGTATAAATTTTGTTTGGTTGGTAGGGGCGATCGGTTTTTTGGCTTCAAATGAGGTTTAATATCAATTGTGAAAAGGGACAGGGCATTGCCCTGTCCCTACCCGTTTACTTCCTGGCTGTGCCTGAGAAAGAATATTGTATTGAGGGATATCCTCCAGTTCGCCTCCTGGGAATCTCGGAAAATTCAAGAATTTTCCAGCTTTTAATTGCTATTTTTTACCGATCAGCAGAGCAGCAGGAAAGTAACTCAGAGCTTCACCAATTGCCAACGTACCGTTACTTTCTACCGCCTGATTTGTAATTGCATCTTTCCAAACCGACGGCATTTGCTCGGATAATTTCAAATTAGTATCTTTCCAGACTTGTTTGCCGATCGGCATTTCTTCAGGTTTGACAATTCCCGTCAAAAACCGGGGAGCAATGATAAGAACGGTAGTCTCTCCAAAGCTTCTGGCAAAGGCAACAACATTATCTTTAAACGTGCCAACTGCTTCCAGGGGCAGATAATCGCCAGATTGAAAAACTTGCAAGTATTTTTTTCTCGCTTCTAGCGCTCTTGCCGTCAAAAACAACTTAATTCTCGCGTCTTCTCGCGTCGCAATCAAATCTTCAACCAGTTGCAAAATATCCGTCTGAGCTTGCTCTTTAATTTCCCGCAAAACCTCGATTCGGCGCTCAAAATCAACGGGACGGCGGTTATCGGGATCGACGTGACTTAAATCCCAGAATTCCGTCCCTTGATAAATGTCTGGAACGCCAGGAGCCGTGATTTTCAGCAGCGTTTGAGATAAAGAATTGAAAATTCCGTAATTAGCTACTTTTTTCCAGAAAGGTGTAAATTTGTTGAGAAACGGATTTTGTTCCGAAGGTTCGAGAACGCTATCGACAAAGGTCATAAAACCAGCTTCGTAGTCGTTATCCGGTCTCAGCCAAGCCGTATAAACTTTGGCTTCACGGACAGCTTTAATGACATAATCTTTAAGGCGATCGACATAATCAGTGTTTTCAATTCCCTCAAAGGGAAAACTGCCGAGCAGAGTTTGGTACAGGAAGTATTCGTCATTAGTATCGGGAACCATTCGATTCACAAAGTTGACTTTCTTAGAAGAGTTTACCTCTCTCCAAGACCTGACTTGCTGTTCCCATTCATCGGGAATTTCTGACAAAACGTTGATTCTGGCTCGCACATCTTCGCCGCGTTTGGTATCGTGGGTAGCTGTAGCATTCATTTTGTGAGGCCAAGCGGCTTGCTGCTTTTGGTTGAACTCGTGAAAATCTCCCAGCGACACGCCGAACTGACTGGGATTTCCTCCCACTTCGTTGAGGGATAACAGCCGATAGTAGACGTATAAAAGTGTGTCTTCCACGCCTTTTGCCATTAATGGGCCTGTCAACTGCTGGAGTTTCATTACAAAGTGCCGGCGCTGCTCTTTTTGTTCTGGTGTTAGGGTTTCTTCTTCTTCCAGCAACAGCACCGTTTCGATAAATTTAAGTTCCTTGAGGAGTCTGGGTGCTTGTTGTTTGGCATGGGCGATCGCATATTTTACGTAAGTGCGATCGGACTCTCTCAAACCGTCTTGATTGATGTAAGTTCGGTAGACTGGAAAAATGGTCAAAACAGCAGCCAATGCTTTTTCCAAACCGGGACGAGTAAAGTCATTTCCCTGTCTCGATTGACCGGAGATATTCTTCAAAAGTTGAGCTATATTGTCTACATCTCCCGCTAAATTTTTCTCAACAATCAGTCCTTTTTTATCTAAAAACAACTGTTCGTAGGGAACGGTAAAGCGAGTAAATCTCTGATATATTTCGGTAAATTGCTGTTCGCGATCGCACCGACAGAAAACGCCGTTTACGTAATTTAAGAAGTCGTAGCCGCTAGTTCCCTCAATCGGCCAATATGACGGCAAATCTTCTTCGTGTTCCAGAATTTTTTCAACAGTAATGTAAGTGTCTCCGACTTTCTCCCGGAGCCGTTTCAAATATTCTGTGGGGTCATACAGTCCGTCGATGTGGTCGATTCTCAATCCGGTAAACTTTCCCTCATCAACCATGTCGAATATCAGAGCATGGTTTTTGTGAAAAACTTTAATCTCTTCAACTTTTACCGAAATCAGTTCGTTGACCGTAAAAAACCTTCGGTAGTTAATTTCTTCAGCCCCCACTTTCCAGAAAGCCAGACGGTAAAACTGCTCGGAAAGCAAATCGTCTAGCAAATTCAAGCTTTCTGGATTTCCCTTTTCTCCGTTAAACACTTTGATATTTTCATCAATGAATTCCTGCACAAGGGGATTTTGATTGTAGAGTTCCCACAGCAATCCTTTGACAAAAGCTATCTGATCGTATCTGGTTTTACCTTTAGTTTCTGAAGGTGTATTTTTTATCAAATAAAGAATTCCTAAAAACTTGATAAAATCTGGATGGCGTCTGCCTAATTCTCTGGCTAAATGCCCCAAATTATGACTGATAAATTTAGCATAAGATTCAATTCTTACTGGCAATTGTAAGCTATAATAATTGATAGTCAGCCCAATTTCGCTGTATTTGAGTTGAATCTCGCCATTTTCCAGACACTCTCCATAAAAATTGCCCAGCAGCGGAGCCAGCACTCGACCCCTGAGATGTTCGTAAGCGTGATTCCATTCAATATCGAAGTAATCAAAATAGTCGGAATCTGGCCCGTGTTCCAATACGTCTAACAGCAGCAAATTTTGAGTATCGTAAGCCATGTGGTTCGGGACAATATCTTGCAGCCATCCCATGTTCCGTTTCTTGATTTCGTATGTGAGGCCTTCAAAGTTTTCTGATGTTCCCAATTCGGGATTGAGCTGATTTGAGTCAACGACATCGTATCCGTGACTGCTGCCTGTTCTGGCTTTAAATATCGGTGAAGCGTAAACGTCGGTAATTCCTAAATCTTCCAGATAGCTAAGAATTTGTTTGGCGGCTTCAAAGTTAAAACCTGCATGAAATTGAATCCGATAAGTTGTTGTGGGAATTCTCATTATGTTAATTTTACTCCGGGTTTTTTAGGGTTTTCTCTTTTAATACAGCATATTCGGTGGTTCGTGAAGTACACTATAAAGCTCTATTGTTGGTACATTGTTATGTAGGGTGCGTCGCTGCTCATGTTTAATGAAACTTGCAGATTGACTGGTGGATCCGCACCGATGCTTGCGACCCTTGTTGTGTGTACCGCATATACATGGAATATGCTGTATATGAGGCAGAGCCTCCTTTTTTAACTGCTACAGTCCTCGACGAAAATGTCGCAGTCAAATTAACTTGTAAGGTGCGTCAGACGAAGTTAGAGAGAAATCATTGAGGCCTTGGGATCTGACGCACCCTACTAATAGTACCAGTTGCGTAAGTCCTATACTATAATTCGTAGATTGCGAAACTCTGCGGTTTAACGGTCAATTTTTGCTCGGAATCGATCTTTTCAGGCAAGCTAGAACCTGAACCCATCCATTTTTCATCAGCAGAGTCTAAAATTTTGTGACCGTTGCCTTGGGGAAGTGCAGCCGTAAAATCTACCTCTTGCCCGTTGAAGTTTAGAATGCAGAATATCTGGCTGTCATCTGTCCAGCGACGTAGAAATAAGATTTTTTCCGCTTCAATGCTGGACACTTCGAGATTGTTTTTGTCGAGTTTTTTAAGGGCCGGTATTGTCCGCCGCAGTTGAATCAGATGTTGGTGCCATTCCCAGAGGATTTTGTGTTTGCCTTCGGTTTGTTTTTCCCAGTTTAATTTGCACTTATCGAAACTCTCAGGGCTCTGGGGGTCTTGAAACTCGCCTCGGCCTTCAAAGATTTTAAATTCTTGTTGTTTGTCTTTGCGGATAGCTTCAATTAAGTTAGCATCTGAGTGCGATACAAAGTACAGAAACGGGGCTTCTTCTCCGTATTCTTCTCCCATAAAAAAGAAAGGAATGTAGGGAGAAATCAAGACTGCGCCGGCTGCGAGTTTCAATCCTTCAAAGTCAACTATTTTCGAGAGTCTGTCTCCCAAAATTCGGTTGCCGATTTGGTCGTGGGTTTGGGCAAACACCACAAATTTATGACCGGGTTCATCCTTGACAGAACTGCCGTGTTTCCGTTTTCTGTGGGGGGCGTACTGACCGGAGTAAACAAAGCTTTCTTTGAAGGCTTTTTCTAAGTGTTCGCACTTGCCGAAATCTTGGTAGTATCGGTCGTTTTCTCCGGTGAGCAAGGCGTGCAGTGCGTGGTGGAAATCATCGCACCACTGGGCATCTAATCCTAAGCCGCCGAGTTCTTTGGGACGTACAGTGCGGACATCGTTTAAGTCGCTTTCGGCTATTAAATAAATCTGCCGTCCTAATTCTTGGGAAATATCGGCTGTGGCATCGGATAGTTCTTGTAAAAAAGGTCTTGCACCTACTTCAAATATTGCTTGAATTGCATCTAATCTCAGGGCATCGATGTGATAGTCTCGAAACCAGTAGAGGGCGTTTTCAAGAAAGTAGTTGCGTACCCCGTCGCTGTATGCGTCGTCAAAGTTGAGGGGATCTCCCCAAATCGAGCCGTATTTTGATGTAAAGTAGGGGCCGAAGTCCCTGAGATAATTTCCTTCGGGGCCGAGGTGGTTGTAAACTACGTCGAGAATTACTGAAATGCCGTGTTCGTGGCAGGCGTTGACGAGTGTTTTGAAGCCTTCGGGGCCGCCGTAGGAGTTTTGAACTGCGTAGGGATATACGCCGTCGTATCCCCAGTTTCGCTCGCCGGGGAATTGGGCTACTGGCATTATTTCGATGGCGTTGATTCCCAATTCTTTAAGTTGTTTGAGTTGGGGAATTATTGCTTCAAATGTTCCGGCTTGGGTGAATGTGCCGACGTGCAGTTCGTAAATAATCATTTCGGCTAGCGGCACGCCTTGCCAATTTGTATCAGTCCAAGTAAAAACATTTTGATCTATTACTTGCGACGGAGCGTGTACGCCTTGGGGTTGATATTTTGAGGCTGGGTCTGGTCGGTCGGTTTTTCCTTCGATTTGGTAGGTGTAAAGGGTTCCTGGTTCGATGTCTGTAGCTGTGGTTTGCCAATAACCTTCTGCAGATTGTTGCATGGGTATCAGGCGTTTGTTTGGGGAAACAATTTGGACTGCTATTTGTTTGAGGGTGGGCGCCCAAACGGTAAATTCACATTGGTTGTTGCCGAGGTAATTTGCTCCTATCTTCACTTTTAGTTGTTCTCCTTATAAAATAGGTTGGTGGTTCGATCGCCCGACGCGCTATCAAATGCTTGGCCCTTAACGTTCAGCGCCTGTTTAGAAGGTAATGTTACTTAATATAACAAACAACTAACTTTAGACAGAGCCATCAAAGCCTAGAATTGTGTATAAGGCAAAAGTAGCTGTTGGTTATGTTTAAATTAGAGCATGAATCTGCACGGGCGATCGCCAAATTAACGGTCTGGAATCGTTAATATTTCTGGTTGATATCATGTCGAAAATCTACCTAAAGGTAGGTCAAAAATCAGCGCGAGTGTGGATTTTATGGTTATGGCTTTTGGACGGGAAATCTGCTGCAATCTCGACTCGGCGGAGTCTCGCGAGTGGTTGGTCACAAACGGGATCGGCGGTTACGCTAGCGGGACGATCGCCAATCTCCTCACGCGCCGCTATCACGGCCTGCTGGTAGCTGCCCTCAAACCCCCGCTGGGACGCACTTTGATGCTCGCCAAGCTGGACGAGACGGCTGTGTATCGCGATCGCGCCTATCCGCTTTATACAAACCGCTGGGCCGACGGTACGATGGAACCTCACGGCTACAACTACATCGAAAGCTTTCACCTCGAAGGCACGACGCCTGTTTGGAGGTTTGCTCTCGCCGACGCTATCCTGGAAAAGCGGATTTGGATGCAGCAAGGTGCTAACACAACATATATTCAATACCGCCTGCACCGGGCCTCACAACCGATCGCCCTCGCCGTCAAAGCCCTAGTCAACTACCGCGACTACCACCACACGACAAGCGCCGGCGACTGGCAGATGAGCCTAGAACCCCTGGAACGCGGGGTTTGCGTGACTGCATTTCCCAAGGCTGCGCCCCTGTACCTGCTCGCAGATGCCGCACCAGAGGCCAAATTTCGATTCTCTGCGCCCTTATACAATTGGCATTACGGATTGGATCTAGCAGCCGAAAAGCGCCGCGGATTGGATTGCTGCGAGGATCACTTGCACGCGGCGACTTTTCACATGACGATCGCACCGGGAACTTCTCTGACATTGATAGCGAGCACCGAGAAAAATACCGAACTCAACGGGGATGCAGCTTTAGAATCGCGCCGCACTTATGAGGGAGAAGTGCTGGAAAAATGGTCAAAAGCGAGCAAATCTCCCGACTGGATTAATCAGTTAGTGCTAGCAGCCGACCAATTTATCGTCAGCCGCCCGCTACCGCAGGAACCCGAAGGCAAAACGATCATCGCCGGATATCCCTGGTTCAGCGACTGGGGGCGCGACACGACGATCGCCCTACCCGGCCTCACAATCTGTACCGGGCGATGGGAAATTGCGCGATCGATTTTGCGGACATTTGCGCGGTATGTCGATCGGGGAATGCTGCCGAACCGATTCCCGGATGCGGGCGGCGCACCGGAATACAACACTGCAGACGCCACGCTGTGGTACTTTGAGGCAATTCGCGCTTATATCGATGCCACGGGGGACGACGAACTTTTGAGCGAACTCTGGCCGACATTATGTGAGATTGTGGACTGGCACTTGCATGGTACTCGGTATAACATCCGCGTCGATCCCGATGACGGTTTAATCTACGCCGGCGAGAAGGGAGTGCAACTGACTTGGATGGACGCAAAAATCGGCGATTGGGTGGTGACGCCCCGGATTGGCAAGCCGATCGAACTCAGCGCGCTTTGGTACAATGCTATACAAGCTATGGCAAGTTTTGCTCGAAAATTGGGCAAGCCTCACAATGAATACCAGCAATTGAGCGATCGAACAGCCGCCGGATTCCCTCGCTTCTGGAACGCCTCAACCGGTTACTGTTACGACGTTCTCGACGGCCCAGACGGACACGATAGTTCCCTGCGGCCCAACCAGATATTCGCCGTATCCTTGCCCCTATTAACTGGGTATCCGCCTCCGAACTCTTTATCAGCAAGGGGACTGCGGGCCAAGGAAACCCACCGCTATACACCGTTACTGACACCCATCCAGCAGCGCGGCGTGGTGGACGCCTGCGCTGAAGGGCTTCTGACTTCTGTCGGCCTCCGCAGCCTCTCGCCCCAGCACCCCCAGTATCGCGGCACATACGGAGGCGACCAATTCCAGCGCGACAGCGCCTACCACCAGGGGACAGTTTGGGGGTGGCTGATTGGCCCGTTTGTCTTGGCGCACTTGCACGTATACAAAGACCCAGCACAAGCGATCGAATTCCTCGAACCTATGGCACATCATATAAAAGCCGGCGGAGTTGGCAATCTGGGCGAAATTTTTGAGGGCGACGCCCCCCACTCGCCACAGGGCTGCACGGCTCAAGCTTGGACTGTGGCTGAGGTGCTGCGGGCTTGGTTGGCAATTAATACTGTGGGTGTTTAAATGGGGAATGTTATCTTTGGTGGAAAAAGAGATTTATGGCATTATTATTAGCGGGTGATATTGGCGGAACAAAGACAATTTTGCGCTTGGTGGAAAGAACTGTTAACGGTGAAATGAACGAACTTTACGAGTTCCGCTATCCCAGCGGGGAGTTTCCCGATTTAGTACCGATGGTGCAGCAGTTTTTGACGGAAGCTGCTACGAAATTGGATTTGGCGCCATTGCCTGAAAAAGCTTGTTTTGCGATCGCAGGCCCGGTGGTTAACAACACTGCAAAACTGACTAATTTGCCTTGGAGGCTGGATGCGAAGCGTCTGGAACAGGAATTAGGAATATCACACGTCAGTTTAATTAATGATTTTGTCGCGGTTGGCTACGGCGTGTGGGGTTTGGATGCTAAAGATTTGCACACTTTGCAAGTCGGAAAACCCCGCGAACACGATCCAATTGCTGTTATTGGTGCAGGGACTGGTTTGGGAAATTGTTTTGGAATTCCAGATGCAAATGGCATCAGGGTTTTTTCTTCTGAAGGGGGACACGGCGACTTTGCTCCTCGTTCGGAGTTGGAGTTTGAATTGCTAAAATATTTGTTAGCCAAACACGACATTCAAAGAATATCGATCGAGCGTGTGGTTTCGGGGCAAGGGATTGTTTCAATTTACCAGTTTTTGCGGGACAGAAAGTTTGCTCCTGAATCGCCGGAGGTAGGGGAAGTTATCAAAAAATGGGAGTCAGAAATCGGTAAAACTGAAAAGACTGTCGATCCGGGAGCGACAATTGCACAGGCGGCACTCAAAAAGTGCGATCGGCTTTCGGAACAAACAATGCAAATGTTTGTAGAAGCCTACGGTGCAGTGGCAGGAAATATGGCTGTATCACTTTTACCTTACGGCGGTTTGTACGTAGCCGGCGGCATCGCTGCTAAAATTTTGCCGCTGATTCTAGAAGGAGGTTTTATGCGAGCTTTTACGCACAAAGGCCGGATGGATTCGCTGTTAGAAATGATGCCAGTTCGATTGGTTTTGAATCCCAATGTAGGGTTAATTGGTGCGGCCGTTTGTGCGGCCGGTCTTTAGGAGATTTCAAAGAGTTTGGGGCGGGCTAGAAGCCCACCCCACAATAATATTTGTGGCACAGGCATCTTGCCTGTGCAAAGAGTTTGGGGCGGGCTAGAAGCCCACCCCACAAGAATTTTTGTGGCACAGGCATCTTGCCTGTGGAAATACTTTGGGCGGGCAAGATGCCCACCCCACAATAATATTTGTGGCACAGGCATCTTGCCTGTGCAAAGAGTTTGGGGCGGGCTAGAAGCCCACCCC
>NZ_JAUBRP010000026.1:0-18546 GCF_036701935.1 Microcoleus sp. M2_D5
GGTATTTTAAAATCCCAAAAGCCTTTCGACCCCAATTATGCGATCGCTACCCCTTGACAGCTCAAGACAGTATCTACCTTATGGGTGGGTGGGGGCGGGTTTATTTTTCCTGTTTGTTTGTGTCAAATATTGTTGGTTAACCCGCCCCTACCTTATGGTGGGTGGGGGCGGGTTTATTTTTCCTGTTTGTTTGTGTCAAATATTGTTGGTTAACCCGCCCCTACCTTATGGATGGGGCGGGTTTATTTTACCTGTTTGTTTGTTTCCAATATTGTTGGTGAACCCGCCCCTACAGGATTAATTGCAATCCGATCGTCGATTATATCATAACGTTTATTGTCTTTGCAGTTGCCCAATTAAATCTAATGCTTTTTGAGCATCTGCGTTCATTCCTTGAGCCCTAAATAAATTAGCAGCTTGCTGCAAATCTGCGATCGCCCCTTTTGTATCTCCCATTCTCACTAACGTAATTCCTCGGTTAGCAAAAGCCTTTGCATAGCTGGGATTGAGTTGAATTGCTTGCGTGTAATCGGCCAATGCGGCTCGATCGTTCCCAATCCGAAACAGCGCTAATCCTCTGTTAAAATAAGTGTTGGCGCGACCGGGATTGATTTGCAGCGCTTGATTGAAATCGTCGATCGCTCCTTTTTGATCGCCCAAGTCCGAAAGTGCTAATCCTCGGTTGTTGTAAGCCGCTGCAAAGTTTCTATCCAAGCGGATGACTTGAGTATAATCTGCGATCGCCCCCGGTTTGTCTCCCATTGCCGACAACACCAGCCCCCGATTGTAATATGCGTCAACATAACCGGCATTAAGGGCGATCGCCTTGCTATAATCAGCGATACTCTTGGGCATTTGTCTCAAATCGGAATAAGCGAGGGCTCGATAGAAATAAGCTTCCGCGTAATCAGATTGAGTTTGAATTGCTTGGTTAAAATCGGCAACTGCCCCTGACAAATCTCCTTTGTCAAACCGAGTTAAACCGCGAACGTAATAAGTTTTAGCATCTTGCGGATTGTTCAGTTTCAGAGGTGCAGTAGCCGTTGGAGAGGTATTAATTAAAAGTGCCGATCGATTTAAACCTGCTTCGGATAATTTAGCTATAAAAGTGTTGATAGGAATCGCTGAATTAAATCCTGTTTTAGTATCTGCTAAACCTGTAATAACTTTTCCGTCAATGACAGGATCGTAATCCCGATCGCCCTCTCCATGAACTCCAACTACCCGCCCTTCTCCATCAAATACAGGCCCTCCACTCATTCCCCCTTTCGTGACAGCATTGTAGCGCAAATTATACCCTTGGGGATGACTTGAAATTCTGCTTGTAACGAAGCCCGGCACAAACTCGAAATTGCGCTCTTTTTGGTGCTGGTTTCTGCTAGCCGGAATACCTGGATAGCCAAACACAAAAATTTGTGTAGCAACTGTCGCTTGTTCGGAATCGCCGAAAGTGACAACAGGATAAGAATCTGCACTGTTAAATGTTACCACTGCTAAATCGGGAGCATTCTGACCTTTCTGTAATAGTACACGACGGGTTACTGGATAGTTTTTTCCCGTATGACTGCGAATCGTATAGGTAAGTTTATCATCATCAACTACATGGTTAGCTGTCAGGAGAGTGTAGGTTGTACCTTGTTTTGCAATAATAAATCCCGTTCCACCACGCTTATCCGATCTGTTAATTTGAACGGTGACAGATTCAGCGAATTTGGCAATTTCTTGGGGAGTTTTTGCGAAAACAGGTGCTGCTGCAAAGACGACTATTCCTGCTACTGTTACTGTTCTTGCGAGGATGCTGGCGAGGGAATCAAACCGCGAATAATCCCTATTCATAGATATTTGCTGAAGAGTAAGATTTTTTATACTTATGACTTACGCATGGGAGTCCAGAAACCGGGTTTTTTGCCCCGAAGACCCGTTATTACCACAGATTCGGTAAAAAACCCGGTTTCTTTGGTCGAAATGCGTAAGCCCTAATACTCCGAATAGTATAGATTAAAATAAAATTTCTGAAAACCAGAACCCCTGATGTTTTCAGATGATTTCGATTTTTATGACATTTCGTACATTTCGTATATTTCCGCCCTTGCCGGCATTACTAGGCCATATTTTATTTGTATATCTTCTAGATTAACAACCTCGCACTGCATCCCGAAATACTTTCAAAGCTTCTTTTTCTTCCGACATTTGCAGGCATTTCCCCAGCAATTCTAGATCCAAATCAGGCAACAGCATACTCCGAGAAACTAGCTCATAACCCTCTGAGTTCAGTTGGTAAATTGAAAATACTCCCTCTTCCCAAAACCAAACTTCCGCTACGTTAAATCTGCGGTAGTATTCCAGTTTATTAATAGTTCCGCTAGTAAAAATAACTTCGATCGCCAAATCGGGTGTTTCTCGCTGCCGCCGATCTTCGCCAAAATAGTAAGATAAATCTAGTTCCTTGCTGCTGCCTTTTGTTTCCCCTTGGAGTGTAGCGCTACCCGTCGGTCTAAAACTAATATCTTTTTCTAAAAAAAACTGACCTAGCAGCAATGCCAGCAGGCATTTAATGGTTTCATGTTCCGGCGAAAGTGTCATAATTTCCACATATCCGTCGAGGTAAGACAAGCGAACACTGCGAGTGTACTCTAGCAATGAATCCAAAGCTTTGAACTGTTCCCAAGTCATCGATAGCGGCAAAATCAACCGCTGTTGGGGGAGTGCAGTTAATTTGGGGTGAGTGGCAATGGTCATATATACTTTCCCCGATTTTTAGTTTCTACTTTTAGATTAGCATAATAATATATAAAGGGAGAAGTTGGGGACTTCGATCGCTCTTGTTCCCCCCTTGTTAAGGGGGGTTATGGGGGATCTTACCAGTCTAATTCCCTACAAATAACTAAGCTAAAAACTGGAATTGAGAACCGTTAACTGCCAATGCAAAAGGACTTGCCTGTTCAAATGCACCGATAAGTTCAAAGTTGTTAGTGTTTAAAACTATCCCCACAATCTGTCCGGTAAATATGTTTTCAATCACCATGTCGTTGATGATTCCGTCGTTATCGTAAGCAATCAAATTGTCGTCTTCAAAGAAAAGGTCTAGTTCTGTTAAACCGTCCGTCAAACCGATGCGATCGCCCTCGTCGAAGTTAAAATCGGTAATGACATCGGCTCCATTTATACCAAATGCTTCATCGTTGCTTCTGAGCACGAATATATCAGCACCGAGGCCTCCCGCGAGTACGTCAACTCCCCGATCGCCTGCTAAGAAATCGTTGCCCTCATTGCCCTCTAAATCGTCGTCTCCTTGCCCTCCCCGCAGGATATCGTTCCCGAACCCTCCGAAGATCAGGTCATTTCCGGCGTCGCCCCTAACTAGGTCGTTGCCATCATTTCCATCCAGGCGATCGTCCTCTTTCCCGCCGTAAATTATGTCATTTCCGCCACCACCACCGATAATATCATTGCCGTTATTTCCTAACAGCCGTTCGTTAGAATCCGACGAACCTCCTATAGTATCGTTGCCGTCAAGTCCCCAAACTCCCCAGGGAAAAGACGACAAATTTCCATTCCCTACGTTAATCTCATCGGGTGTAGCGAATGCCAAAAGACGTGGGCCGCCCCCAGCAAATACAGGAAATCCATTCACATCGACGCTGAGGTTGTTAACCGTTAAAGCCATAACTATGTCCTTTCTAAAAAGCTGTTAGCTGTATTATACATTTTAATTATTGGTTTACAAAATAGCAACTAGGTTGGGATTTTTACCACAACTTTTATTTCCTAAATTAATGACTATCAGCCTGCTGGCTTCTAGTCAATTACCAATTAGCAATACTTCAGCTACACGAGCGTATAAGTTACCAATTCCCAATTACCAGGGCTGTGCTTCCTTCAACCCAAACCTGCTATATATCTCGCCTCTGAGTCAAATAGCATTAGTTGCTGACACTATCCGCTACTGTCTACCGCTTATAATGGGTGTTACCCCCCAGGCAGTAAACACGTTAATATCACCTATAACGTCGAGACTGAGAGGTTGTTTGTGAATAAAAGTAAAAGTCCCTGGGCCCATCCTCCGAGAAAAAACCCAGTTTCCGATACCCATACACAAACTTTACAAACAGGATATAAGCTCTTTACAAAGCCATAATCGCCGATCGCTGACATTTTTTGGCAAAATCCACTGCTTTCAGGTGTTTTACTCATGTCTACTCCTAAATCGTCTTCCCATCAAAACAACAACAACTCCGTAAAATCACTGCCAGCGACAGATATCGTCCCAACAAAGGCAGACAGTAACAATCTGCCCAGCGAACCAAGTATAGAACAGCTACTGGAAGCTTTGGCGGGCCAAGTACCCAGTCAATCTGCTGAAATTGAACCCTTGAAAACGTGGAAACAAGATTTAAAGCGACTGTTTCAATTTCTCGGCGACCGCCACGTTTTAATCTCAGTAATGGAACCGGGAACTTTTGTCCTGCGTTACGCTAACGCGGCATTTTGTCGCTTGGCCGGTTGGGAGGGAACGTCCTTGGCAACTCAATCTACCAACGGTTGGTTTGCAGAAACCAGCATCACTCTGCTGGAACTGTTCGACGATTGGGGCGGCAAAACAACAGAACAACTGTACCGCCGCCACCTTTTGCACTGGGTATTGAAGCAATATTATCAAATTGACCTCGACAGTTTGCGGGTGCTAGACGAACCCGTCACGGCGAGTGTAAAAAACCCCAAACATCGAGAACCCCGATTCATTGAATTTTGGCTGGGTTCGGAACAGTTAAAAATTACTCGAATTGACTCAAAAATAGATGAATTTGCGGATATTTCTTTAAGATTAATGCCTGTTGCCGAACGGGAAGCTTGGCTGATGCAGCCGAATCAACTGGAAAATTTAGCCGATCGATTGCAGTTGGATAATTACCGCGTAGAAGGTTTGCTGCTGCTAGAAGGTTTTGATGTCACCGTGCAAGAGCAAATTCGGCGGCTGACTCAGTTATTGATCGATCGAGATTCGATGCTGCGACCAGACAAATTTGATAAAATCGATCGGTGTTTGCGATCGCTCTTCAATGCTGACGGCACTTTGCTGCTGCGCCCCGACGGCGACCACGTACAGCTATTAGTTGCAAAAGACGGCGAACATTTGCAGCCGATTGTTTATTCAATGCACTCCCTAGAATCTTCTCACTTTTTGAAGGCCACAGCAGCAAATCAAGTTTGGAACGTGCCAGATTTGCGTAGGGAGTGCGAAACCGAGTGCGATCGAACTTTGCGGAAAATGGGGACTCGATCCATGCTGCTGATACCGCTGGTAGTCAAATCTGTCACCCGCGAGGGGTGCGGGCAGCGGATTTTGGGTGTCGTGGGGCTGTTGTGCGATCGGCCCAACCACTTCAACGGCATTGACGCTCAACACGCCCAAGAACTCATTCCCGCCTTCATTGCAGGCCTGCGGCAAGCCATCCAAGAGCGGTTTACCCACATTCACAACATCCACCCTGCAGTAGAGTGGCGGTTCGCCCAAGAAGCAGAAAGGCGAAGTTGGGGACTGCCCCCAGAAACAATCGTATTTGCTGACGTTTATCCGCTGTACGGAATTTCGGACATTCGCGGTTCTAGCGACGAAAGAAACCGAGCCATTCAAACTGATTTGCTCGAACAATTCCGCTTAGGTTTAGTCATAGCTGATGCCGTTTGCGAAACACAAACTACCCACCTCGGCGAGCAACTGCGACTCGACTTGCTTGACTACATCCAGCATTTAAAAGAAAAAGTAACAGTCGATATGGAGGTGCGAGCAGCCGAGTATTTAAACGAGCGTTTAGAAATATATTTTGACTATTTTGTGCAGTGCAGCCCCAGAGTTCAGGCAGCCGTTGAAGCTTACCGAGCAGCCTGCGACAACGAACACAACTGCGTTTACAGCGATCGCAGCCGCTACGACCAAATGCTGAACCTAATCAGCACCAAACTCCAAGAAACCTGGGCCCGCTGGCAAGAAAAAATGCAGCAAATTCTTCCCCATTACTGCGACATCGAATGCACCGACGGCATCGATCACATGATTTATGTAGGAAAATCGATCGACCCCAAATTCAGCCCGTTTCACCTGCACAGTTTGCGGTACGAACAACTGCGAGCAATTTGCGACTGCGGCCGCACAGTTTTTCGCCTGCAAGCAGAGTCTAAAATTGACATGGAACTCGCACATTTAGTCTTAGTGCAGAATACCACGATCGACATTTTTCACAACGAAAACAATGAAAAAATGTTTGATGTCAAAGGCACTCGCGACATCCGATACGAACTCGTCAAAAAGCGCATCGAAAAAGCCGTGGATAAGGACGCACAAGAGCGAATTACCCAGTCGGGGATGTTGACAGTCGTGTATTCAACTGAAGACGAATGGGAAGAGTACCAACAATACTTGCGCTACTTGTCTCGCGAAGGTTGGGTTGAACCAAAAGTTCAGACTGGCATGGTAGAATCGCTGCAAGGAGTCAGCGGTTTAAAATTCGCCCGCGTCCGCATTTTACCAGAGCCAGAATCACTTTCTACTATCTGTGAAGTTACGGTTGTTATCGATTGAGAACCCGCTCAATTACCTGTTTTATGCCAGCGTGCGATCGCTCTCATCTCCTGCTGTTTTAGGCCAGCGTGCGATCGCTCCCATCCCCCTGAAAAACCGTATCGCGAAAACATCAGGGACTCACACACAAGACCAATATTACATTTAAGATGTTTGTTGATACCAACGACCAAACCCACATAGTCACTTCTTGTATATTCCGTGTGATGAAAAATCGCCAAATACACGATCCGAATCACACCAAATCTAGATTAAGTAGTGTTAATATAATCCTAATTATGTCCTGTAATTTATAACTTAAGTGATGTTAACATTATCACAATACCAAATAATTTCTACTCTGCACGAAGGCGTTGAAACAATAATCTATCGCGGGCAAACACCGACAGACACGCCCCCAATAATTTTGAAAGTCCTCAAAGCCGAATATCCCACCCTCGAAGCCATTACCAGGCTCAAACACGAATATCAAATCAGCCAAAATTTAGACAGCGAACAAATCGTCAAAGCCATCAGCATCGAAACATTTGACCACCGATTAGGAATCGTTTTAGAAGACTTTGGCGGCGAATCCCTCGCGCAACTGCTGGAAAGAGAAACCTTGAGTCTTCAAGCAAAATTCAACATCGCCCTCCAAATAGTCAAAGCCTTACAATACCTGCATTTTCACCACATTATTCACAAAGACATCAAACCCAGCAACATCATAATTAACTCGCAAACAAAACAAGTAAAACTCACCGACTTCGGCATTGCTACACAACTCAACAAAGAAAACCCGCAATTTAACAATCCCAACTCAGTCGAAGGCACCTTAGCCTATATGTCACCCGAACAAACCGGGAGAATGAACCGCACCCTCGACTACCGCACAGACTTTTATTCCCTTGGTATCACATTATATGAAATGCTGACAGGACAATTGCCTTTCTGCAGCAACGATCCCTTAGAAATAGTTTACAGCCACATCGCAGTTCAACCAATATATCCCCATCAAATCAATTCACAAATACCTGTCGCCCTTTCAGAGATAGTGATGAAATTGATGGCAAAAAATGCCGAAGATAGATATCAAAGTGCGGCCGGATTGTTGGCCGACTTAGAAATTTGTTTGCATCAGTTAGAAACCACCGGACAAATTGCCGACTTCATCCCCGGACGCTTAGATATTCTCAGCCAATTATTGATCCCCCAAAAATTGTACGGTAGAGAACAACAAGTCAACGAACTCTTAGCAGCATTTGAACGTGTAGGGGCGGGTTTACCCAAATCTTTGCCACCCAACCTAAATACAGAAAAACCCGCCCGCCCCAATGCAGAAACTCTTTCAGCCCCATCTTTTCCACCAAACCAAACTACTGAAAAATTCGTCCATTGCCAAAGCGAATTAATGCTAGTATCAGGCTACTCAGGCATCGGAAAATCAGCCGTAGTCAACGAAGTTAGCAAACCAATTACCCGGTCAAAAGGTTACTTCATCAGCGGCAAATTTGACCAATTAAAACGCAACATTCCTTATGCCTCATTAATCCAAGCATTTAACTCCTTACTGCAGCAATTGCTAACAGAAAGTGCAATTTCATTAGAAATATGGCGCACTAAAATTTTAGCAGCCGTGGAAACAGACGGCCAAGTAATTGCCGACGTAATTCCCAAAGTTGAATTAATCATCGGCAAACAGCCAGAAGTCCCAGAACACGCCCCTGTAGAATCGCAAAATCGCTTCAATCGGGTATTCAAAGAATTTATTCGCGTTTTCGCCCAAAAAGAACACCCCCTAGTTATCTTTTTAGACGATTTGCAGTGGGCAGATTCAGCAACATTAAAGTTGATGCAAATACTGATAACTGACCCCGACCAAGAATATTTGTTGCTAATCGGTGCCTATCGAGACAATGAAGTTAGTCCGACTCACCCCTTAATTCAGACTGTAGAAGAAATTGAAAAAACAGGTACAATAGTCAACAATATCGTGTTGCAGCCGCTGGATTTAGCCAATGTTACGGAATTAATCACTGAAACACTTAACACTTGCACAGAAAAAGTAACAGACTTAGCCGAGTTAATCTGGAATAAAACGGGCGGCAATCCTTTTTTCTTGACCCAATTACTCCAAGCACTTTATCAAGACTCTCTTTTAAAATTTGAATTTAATCAGATTACAAATGAGGGAAGTCAAAGTGGCTGGTATTGGAGTATCGATGAAATCCAAGCCATTGGAATTACCGATAAAAGTGTGGTGGAACTGGTAGCTTCTCGCATTGAAAAGCTGCCCGCACCCACGCAAGAAGTGTTGAAGCTAGCAGCTTGCGTGGGAGATAAATTTGCTCTAGATGTGCTGTCACTTGTTAGCGAAAAGTCAGCTAATACTACAGCAACTGAACTTTATTCAGCTTTGCAAGCCGGGTTAATTCTGCCATTGAGCGATGCTTATCGCATTCCTTTAGTTTTCGATCGAGCCGAATCAATCAATCTCAAGTTAGATACTTCGCGGGTTAGTTACAAATTTTTGCACGATCGCGTCCAGCAAGCGGCATATTCGCTCATTCCCGAAGGCCAAAAGCAATCCACCCATTTAAAAATCGGTCACTTACTTTTACAGAATACTCCAGCAGACAAGCTAGAAGAAAACATATTTGATATTGTCAATCAGTTCAATCCCGGAATTGACACGATTAGCCAGCCAGTCGAAAAGATTGATTTAGCAAGATTAAATTTAACGGCTGGACGCAAGGCAAAAGCCGCGAGTGCTTATGAAGCTGCTGTTAGGTATTTGCGGGTGGCTATGGAATTATTGCCTGCCGATTGTTGGCAAAGCCACTATGACTTAACGTTAGCAATTTACGAGTCAACCGCAGAAGCTGAATACTTAAACATCAACTATGAAAATTCAAAAAAACTTGTTGATATTGTACTGCAACAAGCTAAAACATTATTGGAAAAAATGAATGTTTATGAACTTCAAATCCAGTCTTACAATGCTCAAATTAGGCTTGTAGAAGCACTAAATACAGGACTGGAAGTGCTGAAGCTGTTAGGCATTTCTTTTCCTCAAAACCCCAACGCGCCAAATATTGTGGCGGGACTGATGAAGACAAAACTGAGCTTGGGGTTGAAACGAATTGAGGATTTAGCTAACTTGCCAGAAATGACAGATCCCAATCAACAAGCAGCCATGCGGATTTTATCAGGGATTATCAGCACTGCTGTTCAAGGAAAACCCCGCCTGGTGCCGCTGCTGGCATTTAGGATGGTCAAGCTGTGCATTAAATATGGCAATTCGCCTTATGCAAGTATTGCCTACCTTTATTATGGCGTAGTTATGTGCCGACTAGGGGACATTAGTTTGGCATACCAATGCGGTCAACTGGCCATTAGGATGTTAGACAAATCTCCATCCGGTTCAATAAAAAGTAGAGTTTATACACTCTTGGGTTGTTTTATTCTACACTGGAAAACCGAGCTTAAATCAGGATTAAGCGTTCTCAAGGAAGGTTTTCAAACAGGGATGGAAACTGGAGAATTGGAGTATGCGAGTTATTGTATAGGTCAATATTGCTTCAAAAAAATGTCGATAGGAGAGCCTCTAGATTTGGTGGAGGAGGAGACTGGTAAATATATGAAAATAATGCAGCAATCTCAACTAGAAATGGCTGTACAGTATCTAAGTATAGGCAGGCAGACAGCCCTCAATTTGCTCGGTCAAGCTGTCGAACCGTGCCATTTAGTTGGGGAGAGATTTAATGAAGTCAAAACACTACCCGTTTTAATAGAATCTAAAAACTTTTTTTTAGTAAGTTTGGTTTATCATGCCAAAAATCAGCTTAATTTTATATTCAGAAACTACGCGGAAGCCTTAGAAAATTCAAGGTTATTTGAGAAATATGAAGAAGCCGTAGCCGGATTTTATGTAGTTTCCGTGAATAATTTTTATTCCTCTCTCAGTCTGCTTGCTTTGTATCCCCAAGCTGACAAAGGGGAGCAAAAGCAATATCTGAAAAAAGTGCTGCGAAACCAAAAGAAGATGAAAAAATGGGCAGTTGATGCTCCGATGAATTATCAACACAAATACGACTTGGTAGCAGCCGAGAAAGCGCGAGTTTTGGGGCAACATACTGAAGCAATGGAATTGTACGATCGCGCAATTGAGGGAGCCGCCAAAAACGGTTACATTCAAGAGGAAGCATTAGCCTATGAATTAGCAGGAGAATTTTATCAATCTTTGGGTAAAGAGATAGTTGCTCAAGCATATCTGACTAAAGCCTATTATGGATATATCCATTGGGGAGCCATCGCTAAAGTTAAACACTTAGAATCAACACATCCTTTCTTAGCAGCACAGACGCGCACAATTCCAACCCCAACCCTCGATGTCACCCGCACTACCACGGGAAATACTACCAGTAGTAGTTTAGGCGATTTATTAGACTTAGCTACTTTTATTAAGTCGGCGCAAGCCATTAACGGTGAAATTGTTCTAGAAAAATTGTTGACCAAATTAATCAAAATTATTTTAGAAAATGCGGCGGCTCAAAAAGTAGTGCTGCTGCTGGTGAAAAACGATATCCTCTGCATAGAAGCTACTGGAAGTTTTGCGGAGGATAAAGTGACACTTTTACCCTCTATTCCCGTAGAAAATGGTCAAGATGTTCCCCTGTCTGTGATTAATTACGTACACCGCAGCCAAAAGCATCTAGTTTTAGACAATGCGACTGTCGCGGAACCTTTTAAGCTAGATACCTACATTCAGAAATATCAACCCAAATCAATTCTCTGTTTGCCGATTATTTATCAATCTCAGCGGCGCGGAATCATTTATTTAGAAAATGCTTTGACAGTAGGAGCTTTTACTGCAGAGAGAGTTGAAGTATTCAAAGTGTTAATTTCTCAAGTTGCTATTGCTGTAGAAAATGCTGGTTTGTACGCGCGCGAGAAAGAAAAATCTCAACAGTTAGAAAAATCGTTCCATGAACTGCAACAGGCGCAACTGCAACTGATTCAAAGCGAAAAAATGTCTGCTTTGGGCAACTTGATTGCAGGGGTTGCTCACGAAATTAACAATCCGCTTGGTTTTATTGCGGGCAATCTTGATGCTGCTGCTGAGGCTAGCTTAGATTTGATTGATTGCTTACAACTTTACCAAGAAAAATTCCCTAATCCGGGAGATGAATTAGAGGATAAAGCATCGGAAATTGATTTAGAATATTTGATCGAAGATTTGCCAAAAATGCTTTTATCTATGAAATCAGGTACAGAGCGCATTCGCAATATTAGCACGTCTTTGCGGACTTTTTCCCGCGCTGACAGTGCGAATAAAGTGTCAGCAAATATTCATGAGGGCATCGACAGCACTTTGATGATTTTACAGTATCGTCTGAAAGCTAAAGATACTCGCCCCGCGATTAAAATTATAAAAGAATACGGAGATATCCCGCCAGTTAAATGTTATTTTGGGCAACTGAATCAGGTATTTATGAATTTGCTGGGAAATGCGATCGAGTGTTTTGACGAATTCAATCAAGGTCGCACTTACGCTGAAATTGAAGCTTTACCGAATACGATCGCCATTATCACTCATCTCTCGGAGGATAACAACAGCGTGGTGATTAAAATCAAAGATAACGGTCAAGGAATCTCATCGGATATCAAGTCTAAAATATTTGACCATTTATTTACTACCAAAGGAGTAGGAAAAGGTACGGGTTTGGGGTTGTCTATCAGCAGGCAAATTGTGGAAGAAACCCACGGCGGTAAACTAACTTGCGAATCGGTGCTGGGAGAAGGTTCGGAATTTGCGATCGCCCTTCCTTTGAATTAAAATTATGGAACTATGGCGTGTTTTAAAACCCGGAGATCCCCCCTAACCTCCCTTAATAAGGGGGGGATAAGAGCATACTCAAAGTCCCGCTTGTTAAGGGGGATTGAGGGGGAGCGAGACTAGGATAAAAACAGCACTACACATATATGAAAATTTGTCAATACCTAATTATTTCTGAAAAAGTCCGCTGTTGGCAGTCTACATTCGGCAGTATGCAGTTACATTATTAGCTAAATGTAAGCTGTGGAGCATTTAAACCACTAACGAGGCCTGTAGGGTGCGTCAGCTATAACACTGACTCTACATGGAAAACACCTTAAAACTGACGCACCATACAATACCATTTTAAATGCTCCACAGCTTAATAACTATATTTGATAGGAGTTTTTCGAGTGAACGCTGCCGAACAAGCCAAAAATATAGAAGTTGCCAGCAAAATTGCTGCGGTTGTTAATTTATTCAAGTCGGAATTTCCGGATGCAAAAGTCGATTTGAAACCTTGGATGAATGACGAGGATACTAGAGAACTTGTAGATCCAGATTCGATCGACATTGGCTTCCATTTTCCCGGTAGAAGTCGCTTGCTGCAAAGCCGCAGCATTTTGATTCAAATCCGATTTTACCAAGATCCGGTGGAAGGATATCGGCGGGCGATCGGGGTTGAGGCAGCAGGTTACGATCATAGCGGTCAGCAGTGGCACTTTTCTACTGTGGAAAATTGGAATTTTCTCGGTCTAACCGAACCTGCGCTGGAGTCGGCGCAAAAACTCAAACACTTTTGCCAGCAGATTTTTGATTTGTTTAATCAATCAATCGATTTTAGATTTTAGATTTTAGATTTTAGATTGAAGGTCAATCGGCGATTGAAATCGGGCAACCACGGGGGGATTGCCCCTACGGAAACGAAGGTGGATTTGATGTTAGTTCTGATTGTCGCAATTGCCGATCGACTTACAGCCAACTGGATAAACAGATTTGTAAGTAGTCGATCGCTTGCCAAACAAAGTATAGCGGTTATCGCGGACTTGTTCGTACACGCGATCGCCCATCCACTTCATCCCCGGCATTGCCCGGTAAGCAGCCACAAACACCTCGCCAGCAGGAAGTATCCGCCCGATTTCCTCCGCCGCATCGCTGCCCTGCCAGCGCCGTTCGGGGGTGTTGCTATCTATCAAAATCATCCCCATTTCGCAGTCTTCAGACGTAATCCCAAAGCGATTTAATTGCTCTAAATCTTGCATAAAAATATACTCAAAATTATGGCCTTTATCTAAATTTTCTAGTAACTGCACCAAGGTGACACAGAGATTGCAATTGCCGTCGTAAATTACGTTATATTTCATTAGTTGACTGTTGACTGTTGACTGTTGACTGTTAGCTGTTAACTAATGACTGCTGACTACTGACTATTCCCTACAGGAATCTCGATCGCAAATTCCGTGCCTTGACCTGGTGCAGAATCGCACCTAAGCAGCCCGCCGTGTTTTTCTACCACAATTTGATAGCTGATAGACAGCCCCAAACCAGTACCTTTACCGGGTTCTTTCGTAGTAAAAAATGGATCGAACAGCCTTTTGTGAACATCTATCGGAATCCCCGGCCCGTTGTCAGCAATCCGAATCACAATATGAGAAGGATGCCGCATTGAAGCATCAGAAACTGCAGAATCTGCCTGCTTCACAGCATCCTGTTCGTATTTTACATCCGTACAGATCCGCAGCGTCGGCGAAGGACAATAAGGAATAGGCGCCTGTTCCCCCTGCGCCCACTGTCCAGTCTCCATTGCCTCTTCCAAAGCATCAATTGCATTGCCGATAATATTCATAAATACCTGATTCAACTGTCCTGCATAACACTGTACGCGGGGCAAATTTCCGAACTCTTTGATCAGTACAATTTTAGGATGCCCTGCCGTTTCTTTCAACCTGTGTTGCAAAATCAACAAAGTGCTTTCAATCCCTTCGTGAATATCCACCTGCTTTTGTTCGGCTTCATCTAATCGCGAAAAATTCTTCAGTGACAGCACAATTTGGCGAATTCGCTCTGCTCCCATTTTCATCGAATTTAAGAGGTTCGGCAAATCTTTGAGCAGAAAATTCAAATCTACCTCATCTATTTCTTCTTGAATTGCTGGTGTAGGGTGCGGGTATTCCTGCTGGTAAAGTTGGAGCATTTTTAGCAAGTCTTTAAAGTAATCGTCAGCGTGCATGACGTTGCCGTAAATAAAGCTAACTGGATTGTTGATTTCGTGAGCAACGCCAGCGACTAATTGCCCCAAACTTACCATTTTTTCATTTTGAACCATCATGCTTTGAGTTTTATGCACGTCCCGCAGGGCTTTTGCCAATTCTTCATTTTTAGTCCTCAATTGACTTTCGGAAAGTCGCACCGCTTCTTCTGCGTGTTTGCGATCGGTAATATCTTTACGAATTGCTACATATTGATGGGGTTCGCCGTTGGTATTTAAGAAAGGTACAATGGTAGTATCCAACCAGAACAATGTGCCGTCCTTAGCTTGATTTTTCATTTGTCCTCGCCAAACCTTTCCCTGGCGGATGGTTGACCAAAGCTCCTTGAAAAAATCGGCTGAGTGATAGCCAGAATTGACAAGTCTGTGGGTTTTGCCAATCAGTTCTTCTCGGGAATATTTAAAGAGTTCGCAAAATTGATCGTTGACATAGGTAATGGCTCCGAATTCGTCGGTATTCGAGACAATTGCCGATTGATCCAAAGCAAATTTTTCAAATTCCAACTCTTGGAGAGTTTGGCGCAATTCTGCTTCGGCTTGTTTGCGATCGCTAATATCAGTAATCATCCGCAACACCCCGGAAAATTCGCCCTCATCGTCGAACATCGGCGTCGCCGAGACGATCGCCCACAAGTGAGATCCGTTTTTGCGAGTAAACTTAAAATCGTGGCGTTCGCGAATGCCTTGCCGCCTGCGCTGGACGTAACTTTCTGCTATTTCCCTAGATTCTCCGTCAATAAACTCAAATAGCGATCGCCCCAGCATTTCCTCCACAGTATAACCCAGCATTTCGGCCATTCGAGAGTTAGCAAAAGTCGTGATACTTTCGCTGTCAAACATCCAAACGCCCTCCGAAGCCGTCTCGACAATGCAGCGGTAATAACTCTCCCTCTCCCTGACTGTTGCCTCTGCTTGCTTGCGATCGGTAATATCAGTTTGCACCGCAATAAAACCTTCTAGTGCCCCATTTTCTTGATAAATTGGGGCAATCGAAAGCGCCACCCAATAACCCTTTCCATCCTTGCTGTAATTGTAGATTTCCTGATTAAACGGCACGCCCGCAGCCAAAGCAGATCGCAGTTTAGCAATAGTTACCGGGTCTGTTTGAGCGCCTTGCAGTACATCACCCGGTTTTTTGCCCTGCATTTCTGCCAGCACATAACCGCTAATCCGAGTAAATCCTTCATTCACCCATTCAATGCAGCCTTGAGCATCAGTAATAATCACACCATTTTGCGTTTTTTGAGCCACAATGGCCAAGCGCGACAATTCTGTTTCAGTTTTTTTGCTTTCGGTAATATCTTCAGCAATACCCAAAATGTACTTAGGCGCGCCCGATTCGTCAAACAAAGGAACTTTTTTTGTGTGCAAAATCCGCTTTCCTCGGTGCGGAAGTTCGATAGTTTGTTCTGGCCAATCGATGCCTTTTCTCGTTTCCAGCACTTCTAAATCTTGTGCTTGCAAGTAATTTGCCTGAACAGACTCCAACAAGTCAGCAGCATTGTTTAAAATCACTTCATCCCTGGAATAGCCAAACAATTCTTCGCTAGCAGTATTCCAATAAATAAATTTTTGCTCTACAGCATCTTTAATAAAGACGCTAATTGGTAGATTTTGCAGTACCGCATTCAGAAAATCTTGAGTGTTTCGCAGGTTTTCCTCAGCTCGCTTTCGTTCCGTAATATCCAAAATCACTCCGTCGAGATAAACAACCCGACACAGAGAATTTGCGATCGGCGAAACCGGCGAAACCACAGCCGACAAAAAACCCTCAATTTCCCCTTGTTCCTCTTGTTTTCCTCTATCCTCTTCCGCCTCGCAGCAAACAGCTTTGCCTTTTTCGTAAACCCAGCTAATAGCGCCGTCAGCCCGGACAATCCGGTATTCAAGGATGTACGGAGTTCGGGTTTCTACACTTTTTTTGACAGTAGCATCCACATTTTTGCGGTCTTGAGGATGGATAATGCTGGCAAAAGAACGGACGCGATCGTTGATAAAATCAGAAGAAGGATAGCCTGATATTTCTTGAACAGCCTCGCTCAAAAACGCCATGGTGCGTGTTAATTCCTCGTCCTCCGTATACTCGCAGGTACAGCGGTAGACAGCACCAGGAATATTAGCTACTAAATTTTTATATTTTTCTTCGCTTTTTAACAAAGATGAGCCGTCTTCCTTATTGCGATCGCCGTTCTTAAATTTAGAAGAATTAGAGGAAATTTGCATGATTTTTTCACTTGTGAGTGCGGGGGCAAGTGTTAGAGTAGATTACCCTATAAAAAGTGAATTAAAT
The DNA here is from genome assembly GCF_036701935.1 of Microcoleus sp. M2_D5. Lineage (NCBI taxonomy): Bacteria > Bacillati > Cyanobacteriota > Cyanophyceae > Oscillatoriales > Microcoleaceae > Microcoleus > Microcoleus sp. M2_D5. The sequence continues at coordinate 16,937 of NZ_JAUBRP010000026.1, forward strand.
TGGGGAAATAATTCGTTATCAACTAATATAGTACAAAATTAGTTCTGCGAACATTCAGAAAATTTGAGGGTGGCTAATAGGTAGAGCTAATCAAGGCTAGAGATGTAGATAATTGTTCGGAAACGCATTGTCTAACGGATTTAACGCATTTAACGGATGGATGTTGAGGTTCGAGGGAAACAGGGAAGATTTTCCCACTTTCCCACTCTCCCACTCCCCCCATCTCCCCCTCTCCCCATCTCTCCCACTCCCACTCCCCCAATCTCCTCCTTCCCCACTCCCTCACTCTCGTTAGAATAAGATAAGTTTCCTTGCTACCGACCAGCCCCTCAAACAAAACATCATGACTCAACAACAACCCCGGATTTGCATTCTCGGCGGAGGCTTCGGCGGACTCTACACAGCCCTGCGCTTGAGTCAGTTACCCTTCTCCACAACCGAAAAACCCGAAATTGTCCTAGTTGACCGCCGCGATCGATTTTTGTTCGTTCCCCTGCTGTACGAACTCCTGACCGGCGAACTCCAAACCTGGGAAATTGCTCCCCCGTTTGCCGAACTATTAGAAAACACAGGTGTGCGCTTTTGTCAAGGTACTGTCTCCGGCATCGATGTGGAGCAAAAGCGAGTGCAGTTGCACGACGGGCCAGAAATTCCGTGCGATCGCCTAGTTTTAGCTTTAGGCGGCAAAACCCCTCTAGATATGGTCAAGGGTGCGGTTGAATATGCTTACTCGTTTCGCACTCTCAACGACGCCTACCGCTTAGAAGAAAGACTGCGGTTTTTAGAAGCCAGCAACAACGACAAAATTCGGGTGGCGATCGTCGGCGCCGGTTATTCAGGAGTAGAATTAGCTTGTAAATTAGCCGATCGACTCGGAGAAAAAGGTCGCGTGCGGTTAGTCGAGCAAAGCGACATGATTCTGCGGACATCACCGGAGTTTAACCGCCAAGCCGCCAGCCAAGCTTTAGAAAAACGGAAAGTGTGGATCGACTTAGAAACAGAAGTAGAGGCGATCGAAGCAGACACAATATCCTTACTTTACAAAGGACAATTAGACGTTCTCCCCGTAGACATAGTGCTGTGGACAGTAGGAACTCAAGTCAGTCAAGCAGTGCGATCGCTACCCCTCAAACAAAACCAGCGCGGTCAATTAATCGTCAATTCGCAAATGCAAATTATCGACCATCCAGATATATTTGCCTTGGGAGACTTAGCAGAATGTCACGATGCAAATGGTCAAAAAGTCCCCGGAACAGCCCAAACAGCCTTCCAGCAAGCTGACTACACCGCATGGAACATTTGGGCCTCCCTGACCGGCCGCCCATTACTTCCTTTCCGCTATCAGCCCCTAGGAGAAATGATGACATTAGGAATAGACAACGCCACCCTGGCCGGTTTAGGAATTAAACTCGACGGACAACTAGCCCACATTGCTCGCCGCCTAGCCTATCTCTATCGGATGCCAACATTTGACCATCAGCTAAAAGTTGGTTTCAATTGGATTAGCAAGCCGATTCAGGATTTGCTGAAAAGTTAATGGATGCTTCTTCAAATAGATTGGCAACAGGCAAGATGCCTGTTCCACAAAAATTCAACATTCTTGTGGAACG